>NZ_KN360931.1:20941-223628 GCF_000784355.1 Methanolacinia paynteri
AATGGGGTTCAAAATAAATTTATTTCTATTTTAATCGCGCCGATTTCAATATATTGGACTTTATTTGGCTAAATATTGATTCTGCGGGTTTAAAACATCCGGATTTAAAAACGGAGGGTTTTATGTTGCTTGCAAAAGGTTTATCCGTTTATACGCAGTTTAAATATTTGGCTAATTAGTGCTGTTCGGAGGGATGAAAAACCGGATGGTTAAGAATGTTGAAGCTCAGAAAGCAAGGGATGCATTCTCCGAGGAGAATGCCTGGGGTCTCGCCACAAACGTAGACCTGTACGGATGCAACCCGGATACAATAAGGGATGCAGGAAAAATAAAGCAGTTCGTTGTCGAACTTTGCGATCTTATCGACATGAAGAGATTCGGAGAGACTGAAGTTGTCCACTTCGGTCCGAATGACAAGGTTGCAGGTTATTCAATGACACAGCTGATCGAAACATCGCTGATATCAGGTCATTTCGCAAATTCGACGAATGCTGCATATATAGATGTCTTCAGTTGCAAGGAATATAATCCCGAAGACGTCGTAGAGTATGCAAAGAAATTTTTCGGCGCGAATTCAGCAAAAAGTAATGTTGTTCTAAGGGAGTAATCTCCAATATCTATTTTTATCAGAGGCCCTAAAAAAGTTAATAACAGCTTTATGTCATATGATATGAAGTAATTTTAACAGGGTCGTTTATGCAGGATAATACTGAAGATAACGAATCAGAAGCCTTTGTAATCCCTTTCGTCAAGATCCAGGGAAACGGGAACGATTTCATTCTAATCGACGAGACTGACGGGGAAGTAATTCCCGATCCGATGAAGGCCGAGTTTGCCGCTCTTTATTGTGACAGGCGGTTTGGGATCGGCGCCGACGGTGTCCTGTTCCTCTCGAAGTCGGATAAGGCGAATATCAGGATGAGAATCCTGCAGCCTGACAAGAGCGAGGCCGAGATGTGTGGAAACGGTATCCGCTGTCTGGTAAAGTACGCGTATGACAACGATTACATTACGGAAAACTGCGTAGTCGAAACTCTTGCGGGAAACCTGTCTGTGGAACTCGGCTATAACGAGAATAATGAATTCATCGCGAAGATAGATATGGGAAAGGTGCTCTCTGAGTGCAGCGAAATCCCGGCGAAGGGAGAGGGAGAATATCTCAGGAAGATCAACGGCTATGATGTTTATGCGGTGAATACCGGTGTTCCCCATGCAGTCATCTTTGTTGATTCGGTTGAAAAACTGTCGATCGAAGAGATTGCTCCTCCAATCAGGTATCATGAATCGTTCCCCAATGGTGCGAATGTCAATTTCGTGCAGATAACAGGGAAGGACGAGATATCAGTCCGTACATATGAAAGAGGCGTTGAATCGGAGACACTGAGCTGCGGTACGGGTTCGACTGCAAGTGCAGCCGTCGCACATAAGTTAGGAAAAACCGGCAGCAGGGTAAAGGTGAATACAGTCGGCGGGCCTCTTGTAATATACCTGGAAGACGACGAGGCTTTCATGGAAGGTCCGGCGGCGACGGTTTTTACGGGCCGGATATGGGCCTGATTCCTTTCTCTTCAATAATAAAATCCAGAAAATCTCCTTCTTTTTTTGACCTGTGCTTTTCAAGAACAGCTGTTCTTAATCCGTTCTTCTTTTCAAGCCTTACAATTACCTTTGAGATATGCCTCAGCGATGTCCCTCCGAGGCCGGAGACTGCATTCTGGTCAATATTCATATACACCTGATTTGAGACAAGAACCGGGATGTCGTATCTGCGTGCAAAACCGAGCAGTCTTATCATCTGGCTGCCCAGTTTTCTCTGGCTCTCGCCGGATCGCCCTCCCTCAACCCTGTATAATGCCGTAGCCGAATCAAGCACTATCAGGCCTATTCCGGTATAGGTCTTCAGTAATTTGTCGCATTCCCCGATCATCAGTCCCTGCAGGTCGAAATCGACCGGTTCAAAAATTATAAGATCTTCTGCAAGTGTCCTGTTTTCTTCGCCCGCAATCTGCCGGAATCTTTCAACTGAAAATCCTTCGGTATCGATGTATATGACTTTTTTTCCGGATTTTAGCTGTTCTATGGCAGTCATCAGGCATATTGTGCTTTTGCCGCTCGCCGGCTCACCATATACCTGGGTGATCATTTTTTTTTCAAGGCCTCCCCCGATAAGATCGTCGAATTCGGGTGATCCTGTACTTATCTTGTCTTCCTGCATAGAACATCCGGGGTTATTCGATCTCTTTTAATGCCTTATCTTCCGCGTATCGTGCTATTGTCTTCAGGGGGAGTTTGCAGGAAGCGGCAGTCTTCTTCAAATCTTCGTATTCGGCCTTGACTGTAACCGGCGTGCCATTGATGTACCCAACTTTTACTCTTATATTGTACGTGGAATTTTCATAGGGGAAGGAGACCTCTACGATCTCCCTTTCCAGTATCGATCTGTGTATATTCTGCATGTGCCTGATACCAAGCGTCCCCAGTTCTTCCGAAAGTATTTCAATAAACCTGTGGGTATCGTGGCTTTTGCTTATCACCTTCATCAGGTATCCCGGCCTGCCTTTCTTCATTATTACAGGGATTGCACACGCATCGGATGCTCCTGCTTCCATAAGCCTCTGTATTACATGCGAGATGAGTTCCCCGGTTGCATCGTCGACGTTTGTCTCCAGGATCTCTATTACGTCATGGTTGAGAACTTCGGATTCGACTATAAATGTCCTTAAAACGTTAGGCGTGTCTTCCGGGTCTCTTTTTCCCGCCCCGTACCCTATGGCTTTTACAGGGCCTGTGATGTCAGGAATCTCCTTAGATCTGAATTCGGCCAGCAGGGCGGCCCCTGTGGGAGTGCACAATTCTGATTCGTCATCCGTGATTTTTACAGGAATATTTCCGTTTTTTAATATTGCAAGTGTTGCAGGAGCGGGATTAGGGTAACTTCCGTGGGCGGATTTGATATATCCCCTTCCCGTTGCAACGGGCAGGACTGCCGTGGCATCGATATTAAGTGAGCAAAAAGCGGTACAGGCGCCGAGGACATCGGCAATTGCATCATCCGCACCGACTTCGTGAAAATGAGGATTTTCCCCGTGAATCTCTCCTTCTCCTGCCGCCAGTCTTTTGAATACCCTTTTTGCCATCTCTATTGCATCTTTCGGAGCATCGGCTTTTTCGACTATCTTCAAAACTTCTTCAAGGGTTCTGTGCGAATGGCCCGAGTTAGTTTGAATTCCTATTGCAGATATGCCGCACCTTTTGACCCTGTCGATCCCGGGCGGCGCAACAACCGAGGACATCGCCTTTATTACACTCTCTTTGTCTGCGCCGAGGTCAAGGAGCGAACCGGTGATCATATCGCCTGCCGCTCCGTGAAAGGGATCAAATACAAGGATACGCATATGTAACATGTACTTATACGTAATTGCATAATATCTTGTGTTAAGGTGAGTTTATGATAAATCTGAAAGTCGACAGCGCTTATCCTGAGGACCAGGGAACCGGACGTGCCAGACTCGATCCCGAAACAATGCTCCAGCTTCACCTTTCTCCAGGGGATCTAATATATATAAATGGAAAAAGGCGGACTGTTGCAAAAGTATGGCGCCAGATGGTCAATGACTGGAATAAGAATAAGATTAGAATAGACAGTTTCATCCGGGCAAATGCAGGCATCAGCATCGGCGAAAAAGTGGAGATCGATGCCGTTGAAAATGTAGTGGCGGCAAAAAGGGTCGTTCTTGCACCGCCCGAGGATCTTCCAAAACAGCTTCCGATAAATTACAATAATGCTGTGACCAAGCTTATCGATTTCCCGGTATGCAAAGGTGACCGGGTTCCTGTTCTTGCGGGGCTGCCTTTTATGCAGCCCCAAACCGTTGCTTTCAAGGTAGTAAGTATCGAACCCGAAGAATCCGTGATCATTTCAAAGGAGACCGATGTCGAATTTTCAGACAAGCCTGCCGAGGGATTTGAAGGCATCAAACTGATATCGTACGAGGACATCGGCGGTCTCAAAGGGGAACTCCAGGATGTAAGGGAGACGATCGAGCTTCCCATGAGGCATCCGGAACTTTTCAGGAAGCTCGGGATCGATCCGCCTAAAGGGGTTTTGCTGTATGGTCCTCCCGGGACTGGAAAGACACTCATAGCAAAGGCCGTAGCCAACGAGAGCGGTGCGCATTTCATCTCAATAGCAGGGCCTGAAGTAATATCCAAATATTACGGCGAAAGCGAACAGAGGCTCAGGGAGATCTTCGACGAGGCGGAGGATAATGCCCCCTCGATAATTTTCATCGATGAACTCGATTCAATAGCCCCCAGGCGTGAGGACGTAACCGGAGAGGTCGAGAGAAGAGTTGTTGCACAGCTCCTGACGATGATGGACGGCCTTGAGGAGAGAGGCCAGGTCGTAGTAATAGGAGCAACGAATCGTCTTGACGCAATAGATCCCGCCCTCAGAAGGCCCGGAAGGTTTGACAGGGAGATCGAAATCGGGCCGCCCGATGAATCCGATCGCCTCGAAATTCTGAGAATCCATGTACGCGGGATGCCGACTGAAGGAGAGAAGAGGATAATCGAGGTCAGGAAGAAGATCGACGAAAGTTCGGGTCTTGAGAAGGATGAGCTTGAAGAGGAGCTCAAGAGCCTTGAAAGTGAGATGTCCCGCAGCAGGGAGAACCTGCTGAAGGAATTTTCTTCTCTTACAACAGGATTCGTGGGCGCTGATCTTGCAGCACTTGCACGGGAGGCGGCGTTGCGCGCCTTGAGGAGATACCTGCCCGATATCGACCTTGAGATAGAAGAGATCTCACAGGAGATCCTCGAATCGATGGAGATCAGGGTAGAGGATTTCCATAATGCCCTAAAGGATATCAATCCCAGTGCAATGCGTGAGGTATTCCTTGAGGTTTCCCATGTTCACTGGAATGATGTAGGCGGTCTGCAGAAAGAGAAGGAGGAGGTGCGCGAAGCTGTCGAATACCCGCTCACGAAGCCCGGCCGCTTTGAAGACCTCGGTATTGAGCCGCCGAGAGGAGTCCTCCTGTACGGACCGCCCGGAACAGGAAAAACCCTGATCGCCAAGGCCGTTGCAAACGAGAGCGGTGCGAATTTCATCCCCGTAAGGGGCCCCCAGCTGTTGTCGAAATGGGTAGGGGAAAGCGAGAGGGCCGTGCGTGAAATTTTCCGGAAGGCAAGGCAGGTCTCACCGTCCATCATCTTCTTTGACGAACTGGACTCCCTTACTCCAGTGCGTGGGAGAGGATCCGATTCGCACGTGATGGAGAGTGTTGTAAACCAGATCCTGACAGAATTCGACGGGCTGGAGGATATGCGTGGCGTTGTCATTATGGGAGCTACGAACCGCCCGGATATGATCGATCCCGCACTGCTTCGTGCAGGAAGATTTGATCGCCTGGTGTATGTCGGTGAGCCCGACGAGGCCTCGCGGAAGAGAATTCTCCAGATCCATACCCGGTTCATGCCGATAGAGGGTTCAGCTCTCGACGAGATAATCGAATCGACGAAATCCGGCGAGGAGAGGTTCTTTGAGGAGGCGTTTAAAAATCTCAGCAAAAAGAAGGATATCATGCCGAACAGGCAGGTCTCGGCTGATGAACTGAAGGAATTCCTGGTTGCGGAGAACCAGCAGAGCACAATTTCAATCCCGGTTTATAAAAGAAGGAGACTTGTCGTCGATCTTTTAAGTAAGAATGCGTTGTATCTCAAAGATCCGGGGAGGGATGAATTGATCGATAAGATCGCTGCGCTCAGTCCCGGCTATGTAGGCTCGGATCTTGAACTGCTGTGCAGGGAGGCTGCCATGTTTGCGATGAGGGACGGAAAGTCATCTGTTGACGAGTCTCATTTCAAATCGGCTCTCAAAAAGGTCCATCCTATGATGAACGAGAGACTGCGCGAGCAGTACGAGAATATCCGGACATATTTCAAAGGGGGCCTCCCGCGGCAGGTCCAGCCTATCGAATACCAGTAACTATTTTTTCAATCCATTAATCTTTTTACATCAATGAACAAAAATATACATTGAATTTACTGAATCTCTGTCGGAGGATGAATATTGCCAAATTGCACCACATTTATCGATAATAACCTGAGATTAAGGGATAAGCCGGCACTCATATGCCCTTCGCAAAACATCTCCCTGACATACGGGGATCTCTTTGAAGCCATGAACCGCTACTCGGGTATTCTGGTTTCAGGGGGAATTGAAAAAGGGGACAGGGTATGCATATATCTTCCTTCATCCCCTGAATATCTAATATTTTACCTGGCAATATGGAGAATCGGAGCTGTTGCAGTTCCTTTGAATATTGTTCTCAAACCGGCCGAGGTCAGGTATATGCTTGAAAATTCAGGTGCGAAAGCGATCATCTCCGATATAAGTGGTTCTGATTCGGTAAGAGAAGCGTTATCCAACGGTCCGAATGTCGTTAGTTATGTTACGGGCAGTGAGGAATGGAATGAAATGGTATCCGGTGCCGGATGCCCGGTCCGTCCTGTCGACTGCGATTTCAATGATCTCTGCCAGTTCCAGTACACATCGGGAACTACAGGAAAGCAGAAGGGTGCAATGCTTTCTCACGGCAACTGGATCTCGGCAATGGATGCTGAATGCGATGTTCTTAGTTATTATGAGGATGATGTCTATCTCGGCATCTACCCTATGGCCCATGTGGGAGTTTCATGGGGTATATCCGCATTGAGAGCCGGTGCCACTTGGGTTGTAATGGAAAAGTTCGAGCTTGAAGAATATATCGATCTTATCGAGAGGTATTCTGCGACCGTAGTTGCGGGTATGCCCCCGGTAATCCATTCGCTGCTGAAGACTCCTCCCGGAACCGAGGATCGGCTGAAGAGCGCAAGGGAGATGATCAGCGGCGGAGGGCCGCTCCACCATGCCATCTGGAAGGAGTTTTACAGCCGCTTCAGGATCCCGGTTGTAAACGCATATGGCCTTTCGGAAACTATCGTTGTCGGAACAGGCACTGCAATCCGGCCTGAAGATTATCGCTATGCAGATGAGTTCAGGAGCGTGGGCAAACCTGTCGGGTACAGCGAGCTGAAGATTGTCGATGTCAACGATCCTTCGACAGAGCTTGAGCACATGGAGACCGGCGAGATTGCATTGAGGGGCCCGGCTGTTGCCTGCGGCTACTGGGGAATGGAAGAAGAGACGAAGTCGGTTTTTCTGCCTGACGGCTGGTTCCTGACAGGAGACATAGGCCATATCGACGAGGATGGGATGCTCTCAATCACCGACAGGAAGAAAGATATGATCGTCATGTCTGGATGGAAAATATACCCGACAGAAGTTGAAAAAACTTTGATCGAAAATCCTGCCGTCGACGATATCGCAGTGTTCGGGTGCAGCGACATTCACAGGGGTGAGGTTCCGGTGGCCGCAGTTGTGATGAAAGAGGGTTACGATTTCGACAGGAAGTCTATGGATGAGTTTGCACGCTCGCGTCTTGCGGGATACAAGGTCCCCAGGGAATATTATGTCGTTGATTCACTGCCCAGAGTCAGCGGATGGAAACTGCTCCGGCGTGAACTCGTAGAGAGATACTGCGGAAATAACTGAAGTATTTTTTATAAATATCTTTTTAATATTAAAAGCACACCTTGTACTGATGTCAAACAGAATAGAGGAGATCCCTGATATCAGCAAAGTAAAAAGCCTTTCAAGCGGCATTGACGGGCTTGATTTTCAGCTTGACGGGGGCATTCCGGCAGGCTCCCTGATCCTGGTAATGTGTGATCCTCTATCCGGAATTGAAAAATTGTCAAAGCAGTTCTGGGAGGCAGATGACTCAGGTAAAAGTTCATATTTCATGCTTGATTCGGCGGTTGAAGCTGGCATGGCAGACGCCGGGAATATGAACCCCGGGGAGATTTCAGCGAATATGACAGGTAAATGGGTCGTCGTCGATTCTCTCTCTACGATGCTTTTAAAATACGGTATTGATGATATCATCGGGTTACTGAATGAAGTGTCGGGAAAGGTCAGGAAAGAGGGTGGAAATATTCTTCTTATAATGTATACCGGAATTCATTCAGCTTATGAAGAGATATTAATCAAAAGGAACTGCGACACCATCTTTACTCTTAATCTCAGCATACACGGGAACGAAGTCGAGCGAAATCTTCAGGTAAATAAGATTAAAGGGTTGGATCTGCCTAAAAGAGTGTTCCCGTATAATATACTGAACAAAGGAATCGAACTTTCGACGACCGGCAGGGTCGTGTAATATTAATGGCTCTTCGTTGTTTCATGTGAGCAAATAATTTGGGAATGTTACCCTTTTTCACATAAGTTCAGAACCAGCAAACAATTGCTTAAAAATGAGAAGCATTTTCTCATCCTCACATGACATTGTTGTATTTCTTATAGATCCTATTCTGACGACCCCGGCACCGGCGGCCCAGGCCGCCGGACGGCCCCTACCCAGGGGCCTTGCCCGGAGATGATCTTCTCACGGCACGCCCCGGGGACCGGCAAGGGTCCCCCGGGCTGTCGAATTTTAGTTATGAGCCAACTTTTTTGGTAGATTCCGTTGTACATGCTATGAATTTACTGCGTTTCGCCGCTCAGGGGATACTCGTCTGTCCCCTGAGTGGCTATCGCCATTGAGAGGCCCCGAGGCCGGGGCCGGTCCGCGAGCCTGCAGTGCGGCTCGCGGCGAGGGGTTGCCGAAGATGAGCCTTATGAATATCTTTGCCGGAACGCCTAAATTGGTATAAAAATCCGGACCCTGACCCTTTAGGCAACCCCGGCACCGGCAAGGGTCCCCTGAGCTGTTGAATTGAGCTTTTTTGTAAATCCGGATCGAGACCATTTAGATCCCCTTGGGATGTTGAATTTAGTTTCCTTAGCTTATTCCATTCTGTACGCGCCATGAATTTATCGCTTCCCGCTGCTCAGGGGATACTCGTCTGTCCCCTGAGTGGCTATCGCTATTGAGAGGCCCCGAGGCCGGGGCCGATCCGTGAGCCTGCTGTGCGGCTCGCGGCGGGGGGTTGCCAAAAGTAGTGAAACTTGTTTTTATACTCGCACAGATTAGCGAAGAGCCATATTAGAATTATACAATCTCCGATTTGCTCCCTGACTTGCAATTCAGTCTGATATTTTTCAACGCCAGGGCCTTCTTTTCAACAAGGTGCCACGAGAGATACGCCAGGGGAATTGCACACCCGAAGGAGAGTGCAATAAGCTGCCAGATCTCAACAGACGGCCAGAAGTTCAGAATTGTCTGCTGGATAGGGTATGTGTAGATATACATGCCGTATGAAGGATCGCCCCATTTTCCGAACCCGGACAGATGAGGGATCTTCGCATATGCAATCAGTACTACGAAATAGGGTATGGCAATAAACGCGAATATGAACATATATTCTGTCCCGAATGTCAGAAATATCGGGATTAACAATATCAGGCCTATCCACCACCTGAACTTAATTTTGTCCTTGTTCATGTAAAGGAACGACCCGATAAAGAAATAGATTGCAAAACGGATCTTGTTCAGCACCGGACTGTCATAAAAACTGAGCCATGCAAGAGCAGTGAGCAGGATGAACGGGAGCATGATATATCTTTTTTTGAGGATTCCGATAACCCCGAGAAGAGCTACAAGAATGTAGAGGCTGAATTCAACCGGGATAGTCCACAGGGGTGCATTGACGTAGGTCACCGGATTATTTGTAAAGATCCCGATCGCCCCGCCGTTGGTGTAAAACGGGACTGCCAGCCATGTTGAAACCGAGGTCAGATTCCAGAAATATTCTTGGATTGAAAAAGTGGTATTCAGTGGTCCGATGATGAGCATTATCATCGATATGGATATTATCAGTCCCGGAACTATCCTCAGCGCCCTCTTCCACAGGAACAGTTTTAACTGGGGTTTTTTGTCCCAGCTCTGGGTGATCAGGTAACCGCTGATCACAAGAAGTATTGCAAGACCTGTCTGCCCGACCAGCAGGTGCCAGTCAAAGAGGAATACATTAGAATAACCGAGGTACAGGGCAAAACAATGTGAAAATATTATGGACGCAGCCGCAAAAAACCTCAAAAAATCAAAATTGTTTGTATATCTTACATCCATATTATCTATAACCGGTTATAACTGAATGCGTACTGTCTCTGCCGCTTCTGTCATATTTTTGAGTTTTCCGAAGGCGACGGCCCTTTCGTGCATTCTCAGGCCGCAGTCCGGGTCGATTAATAATCTTTCAGGCCCGAATAAGTCGACACCTTTCTCTATCCTTGAGATAATGGTTTTTACAGAATCGATATTTGTATCTGCAGAATCGACCACTCCGTATCCTATGATCTTATCGTGAATCTCATTCTTTGAGATCGTCTCGAGATTGTCAGGGTTGTTTGCGAACTCGAGATCGATAATATCTACCGGCATCTTCAGGAGAATGTCTATTATACTCCCGATATTTCCGCATACATGAAGACAGGTTGGCACCCTGAGGGAGCCGGCAATCGACCTGATTGATTCATATGCCGTGTTCATATTGGCAATTCCGGTAGACAAAATCGGTTCGTCTATCTGGAGTATCGTAATTCCTGTTTCCTGCAGGTATCCGGCTTCCCGGACGAGCGCACTTGTGATATCCGGAATGATCTCGTCCCTGTCCCTGTACATCGGGGTCTTGATCTTTAAGGCGTGAGCAATAGTGGAAGGACCGGCAAACATTGCCTTGACTTTCCCGTGCTTTGAAACTGCGTATTTTGTGTCGGAGACTGTAATAGGGCCTGCTGCAGGTTTTATAAGCCCTTTGACCTCCTGGCCGCTGATGCCCGGAAGTTTTGAGATTATCGTCGAGATCATGTCTCCCCTGACCTGGCCGGTGGAGATGATGTCGATACCCGCCTCTATCTGGTCGGATACCGCAGTCTCCAGCGCTTCCTTCTCCGGGTTTAGTAATGATTTGAACCCTTTCGCCTTAACTGCAGGATAGCTTCCGACGACAGTCGTCGGAAGCGGTTTGGCCATTATCTTCATGGTGTAAGTCTGTGTCTGTCTCTCGGAAATAGTACTGCCTCGCGGATATTGGGCAGATCAAGCATGGTCATAATAAGTCTCTCCATACCGAGACCCCATCCTGCGTGCGGGGGCATTCCGTACCTGAAGGGTTTCAAATAGAATTCAAAACTGTCGGGCGACAATCCCTTCTCCCTGATCTGCTCCACAAGAAGGTCGTGCTGGTGGATACGCTGTGCACCGCTTGAAAGCTCCATCTTCGGGTGCATGAGATCGAACGCCTTGCAGATCTCCGGCTCGTCTTCATATGGCATCGCGTAATAGGGCTTGATGGACGTGGGCCAGTCGGTAATGAAATAGTGCTCTCCCATCTCGTCGCCGATCGCTCTCTCTGCGGCTGTCGAAAGATCGTCGCCGTAGCTGATCTCCTCGTCGATCGACATCGCGGCGATGTCTATTGCCTCTGCGTATGTAATTTTGGGGAACGGAGTCTTCGGGACTTCGAATTCAATACCGAGTGTCTCGATCTCGTTCTGGCAGTTCTTCTCGACGGCGCTGTATGCTGCGATGATGACCTTTTCCAGGAGCTCCATTACATCGTTGTGATCGGCAAACGAAACCTCGACATCTATCGATGTAGCTTCGTTCAGGTGCCTTGTCGTGTTGTGCTCTTCAGCCCTGAATATTGGTCCTATCTCGAACACCTTGTCGAATCCGGCCGCCATCATCATCTGTTTGTAGAGCTGCGGGCTCTGGTTGAGGAATGCCTCCTTATCGAAGTAGGCGATCGGGAAAAGCTCCGTCCCGCCTTCGGTTGCGGCAGCTACGATCTTTGAGGTCGTTATGTTTATAAATCCCTCGCTGAACATGAATTCATATAATGCTCTTGTGACATTGCTCCTGATTGAAAAGACGGAGTTGATTTTGGGTCTTCTTGCATCGAGGTACCTGTTGTCGATCCTGGTATCCACTTCTGCCAGAACCTTTTCAGAAACATCGAGAGGGAGGGGTGTTTCGGCCCTGCTTATGATCTCGAATTCCTCTGGAATTAATTCGCGGCCGCCCGGAGCCTTCTCGGTGGGCTTTACAATACCCGAGACCATTACGACCGATTCCCTGGAAACATCCCTGGCAGCATTGAGTACCGCTTCGGGAGCCTTCTTTTTGACTATCGTAGCCTGGAGAAAACCCGTTCTGTCTCTCAGGATATAAAAGCTCAGACCACCAAGGTCGCGTATTTCATGAACCCAGCCAATGACTTTTGCAGTCTCCGTTTCCGGTGTTACCTCGTTTAAATATTTACGCATATAAATTCTGCATTAAGGTATGTAACTTCAGTTTTATTTTGCTTTTCACATCCCCTCTTTGTCACGTGTTGCAATAATCTTTTAAAAGTGGAGATCCGAAGATTAATTGCGTGAAATTATGTTCAAAAAAATACTGGTTGCACTGGACGGATCGCCGTTTTCTGAAAACGCGCTGCACGTAGCAGTAGATGAGGCAAGGATCCATAATGCCGAACTGCACGCACTCTATGTAGTTCATCATGTCGTGACGCACAATATGATCTATGACAGGGGTGTATCCACCCCGGAAGGAAGTCCAAATGCCTACCACGAAGTAATGGAGGAAGAAGCGAAAAAAGTTCTTTCACACGCTGAAGAGGTGGCATCCGATGAAGAAGTCGGCATTATTACTCATTTCATGATCGGTGATCCAAGGGATTTGATCGTCGGTTTTTCAGAGGAGATTAAGGCGGATCTGATTATTGTAGGTTCTTCCGGGAAGAGCGGTCTCGACAGGTTCTTCCTCGGAAGTGTCAGTTCTTCGGTGGTTGAACATTCTGATATAACGACGATAATTGTCAGAAACTGATTGTTATGGAAAAGGATTTATCCAATCTGCTCAGAGTATTATCATAAATATGCCGGATTTCTCAAATAAAGTTGCAATATCCCTTTTAATATTTTTAAGCCTCTGTTGTCTTGCTGCTCCCTGTCTGGCTGACGACGAACTTGGAGTCTGGGGCGCAATATCTCCCGGAAACATCCTCACCCCGGGTGAGAGTGCCACTGCAGTTTATTCGGTAAGTTATGATTTCGAATCTGATGAAGAGAGCCTCCAGTTGTATACGGATCTGCTCAGCCCGAAATGGAAGTTATCGATATTGATCGATGGCGTATCGCATGACCTTCCGTCATACACCGGCAGATATGTTAGTTTAAGCGGTTTTGAACTCTATTATGACCATTCGTATTCATCTGTGGTTAAAATATCCCTTAACGGAACGGTTCCCGGGGTCTCGTCGACCGGAAACTATACGGTTATCAGGGCGACCTGGTATGATTATACCGGCGATAGAGTCGATGAAGAGACTGTTGAAGCGACTATTGTGAATCCTTCCGATATCGATGGAATTCTTGAAACCCGCAGGAGTGAACTTGCATCGTTAAAGAGCTACATCGATGAAAAGTCCGGGCTTGGTGTTGATACCGGTTCGGCAGAGGAGAAATATGATGACGCATCTGCGGCCATTGAAGAGGCTGAAGATTCGGATTCGGCTGCTGCAAGTATCCTCCTTTCTTCGGCAAAAACGTATATTGATGAGAGTTACTCCCTTACCGATGTTGCATGGGCTGAATTCTCGATCGAACAGGCGGAATCCACGATAGATATTGTTAATGGCATGATCTCGGAATACGAGGATGAAGGTCTCTCCGGTGATTCAAGGGTCTGGGTAATCCGGTCGTATATTGATAATGCGGAAACGCTCCTTGTTCTTGCAAAAGATAAATTCAGCCTTGATGACTATGATTCTGCAAGGGATTATGCAGAGCAGTCCGAATCAAAGGCTGAACAGGGATATGATTATGCAGTCAGCCTGAACAAAGATCTCGATCTGAAGTCGCCCACCTTGGCGGCAACGGCAACTGCGACGTCGACGAAATCGACAAAGTCATCGACATCGTCGGCAACAGCAACGAGCACATCCGGTTCGTCATCAGATCTCGATAAACTGATACCTGATTTCGGGGGAGACAGCGATCTTGGCAGTGTGGATGAAATCATCCATTCTGAAGTGGATTTGGGAAGTGCGATACAGATCCTGTCAATGATTGGAGATGCATTGCTGGATGCATTCGATTATCTAAGCAGTCTGCTTTCCATGGCTTCTGATAACTGACATTAGATCCCATGCAAGTGATTCGGCGGAGTGCCTGGAAGTCATCTTTGTATTGAGCAGCATCGCTCCTTCAATCCGATCTTCTTCCAGATTGTCCTGTACAAGCAGTTCAGAGAGATCTGTGTAGATCCTGACAATTTTATTATAATTGGATAAAGCCAAACCGGAATCATTTTTCGGAAAAGGCGGAGCAAAGGCTATAGTAAAATTTTCAAGCAGGAGGTTCCTGATTCCCCTGCAGGCGATTATCGGAAGAACGGATGTCATGGGAGATCCCGGGCCGATAATTACTGCGTCGGATTCCCTTATTGCCGAAGATGCTTCCTTCGTCAGAACCGGTTCGTTATAGTATTCCAGGTCTATGCTCCCGATAATATCCAGTTCATTTCCGCTGAATCTCTGTCTCAGATTCAGGGGAGATATCGTTTCATCCCCTACTTTGCACCGGAGCCCCATGAAGTTGTCAGTTGCAGGAAGTATTGCGGAACAGATCCCGAATCTCCCGCAGATCTCTTTTGTGACCTGCGTACTTGAGATTCCTTCCGAGAGATATCTTCCCCGGGCAATATGTACCGCTCGTTCCTTGTCTCCGACACCGGTAATTTCATCTTCAAAATATTTCCTGAAGAAGAGGCATGTCGAATATGTATCGCCTTTTATTCCATGCCATTTTGTAGTATTGAGAATCCCGGAGAAGAGGAAGATCAGGTCGTCGATATCAGGAGAGGCAAGTGTCCCTTCCATCCACAGGGCATCGGATGTATTGGCGATGACCGCAATTTCATCGTCGTCAAGAAAATGCCTCATTGAACGGATCAGTTTTAGTGACTCGCTTCCGCCTGAAAGGACGGTAATCATCGGTTATATGTTGGTGATAAAAATAAAATAGGTTTTCAAATTTATTCGACCAGGTTATATCTCTCATCCATCTTCCCGAGCACCTTCAGAGAGTAGACCCTGAGAAAAGTGTTGAAGGGAACGCAGATGATAAGCAGTACCGGGATTGCAATAATCAGGAACAGTATAAGCAATGTAATATTAAGGGGACTCAGGCCGAACACCGCTCCTGAAAATATAAAGAAGGCAAGGAACGGTATGCCGATTAGAAGAAGTACTACAACTGAAATAATGACCAGGATAATTGCAACGATAATCGATATGACAACTCTCATGACAAGGTATACCAGCGACTGCGAGAAGCTGGCTCTTAAAACACCCCAGCATTTTTTCCAGCCTTCGATAACCCCGCAATCGTCTTTGATCATAATGGGAACAACGAAGTCGCTGGTAAAGAGGGCGATTATTGCTACCAGTAACAGTATAAGGAGAAAAATACCGATTGCCGGGATTATCATCAGTACGGAAAGAGCTCCTCCTGCGGCTAGTGCAAATATGAATAATGCAAGAACCGATGCGATAGATGCGAGAATTAATACTATCCAGAAAGCAAAAAGCCTCAGTCCGCGACCGATATTTTCAACGAAAAATTTCTTCAGTGTGAATTCGTTTTCAGAAAGGCACCTGACGAATACAAACTGAAATATGCTTGAAAGAAATGCAAATACGACTGCTATCAGGAGTACTGCCGCGATCAGCAATATTATGATTTCGGGCAGTCCCGGCATTCCTGTAAAGGCCTGTGTGGAGTCGAAGGGTTGCGAATATGTATTTGAGGAGAACGGGAAGTTGATCCCCCCGAAGTACCCTGTAAAAAGGGAGATCACAGCGATTCTCCACCATATGCTCCAGTTGAACGGCCACAACAGGCTTTTCGTTTTTTCTATTGCATCATCAATACCTGAGAATGCATAATAATCCGCCATATGCGAATAGTTTGAGTTTTGCAGATAAATAAGTTATATAGGGATATTTCAGCAGACCCTGGATATGATCTCTCCGGCAAGTTTCGAACTGACATCTTCGTTTTTCATCAGGGTGTCGAGTTTTACTCCGCCTTCGAGTGTTATTGTATCCCTGATGTCCTGGATAAAAAGGTCTGTAAATTCACTGTACAGCTCATATGTTCCTGCAGAATCGGGCGTCATCCCCCAGGCCTCCATAAGCGCCTTCGCAGGTCCGCTCACAGGTTCATTACCTATGAAAGGGCTGACTGCGACTACAAAACTCTCCTTCAGCGCATCTTTTACACCCGAACATTCGAGGATCGGCGAGATGCTCGTTACGGGATTCGAAGGCCCGATTACTACGAGATCGGCATTATTGATGGTATCTATTGTCTCTTTTGTCCCGAAGACCTGGTCGTTTCCGACTCTTACGACCTCTTCGATGTCCAGGTTTCCACGGTGTTTTACCCAGTACTCCTGGAAATGTATCAGTAAATCGCCGGTTTTTATATATGTCGTATATTCAGAGTCGGTCATCGGGAGAATATTGGCTTTGATTCCGAGTCTTTTGCAAAGCTCCCTGGTCGCTCCGGTAAGGGTTATCCCTGAATTAAGCATCCGTGCCCTTGCAATATTTAACGCCCTGTCCCTGTCGCCGAGCGTGAGATAGACATCTTCTCCTAGATCTTTCAGGGTGTCATTTGTTATTGTAGTATCGCCTTTTATGCCCCACCAGGAATCGGTATTCAGGATTCCGGCAAAGAGATACATCACCGTATCGATATCGGGCGAGAGATGGCTCCCGTATATCCACATATCCTCCGCTGTGTTAACAACAACGGAGATATCACTGTCGCTCAGGTGATTTCGAAACCCCCTGATAAGTTTTGGAGTCCCTGTCCCCCCGGAGAGGAATGCAACTTTCATCAGTGAATATTTAAAAGAATTGGTATATAAATGGCATTAATAGCGACCCCGCCCGGATGAGATTTCTTCGATTTCGGGGCAATTGTTCCAATAATTATATCTGATTATATAAATCATTTAAAATGTAGAAAGCGGATGAAGACGATAAAGGATCCTGTTCACGGTTATATCAGCGTAAATGAAAAAATTCTCCCTTTACTTGATTCTCCGCAGGTTCAGAGGCTCAGGCACATCAGGCAGCTCGGCTTTTCGGATATGGTGTATCCCGGAGCAAACCACACACGTTTCGAACATTCCCTCGGGACGATGCACCTTGCCGGAATTCTTGCAAAAAGGCTGAAGCTCGATGATAATGATGTCCTTCTCTCGATGGTTTCAGGGATTTTGCATGATATCGGTCACGGGCCTTTCTCGCATGCAACCGAACCGCTGATCGAGGAGTATATTGGAAGAAGCCATCATGAAGTGGAGCATATGCTCCGTGAGACTGAAATATCCGGGGCCGTCGAAAAGATCGGGCTTGACCCGTCCGAGATCTGCCGGATGATCGAAGGTAAGCATAAGCTGGCCGGGATTATTCATGGCGATCTGGATGTGGACAGGATGGACTACCTGATGAGGGATGCGCATTATACAGGCGTTCCTTACGGTACGGTTGATGCACAGAGGCTTATACAGAGCACGATTCTCTCTGAAAACGGTCTTGCGTTGAAGGACACCGGAATTATTGCAGCCGAGTCGCTTCTTATTGCCAGGACTTTGATGAGGCCTACTATATACTTCCACCATGTCTCGAGGATTGCGGAATCGATGGTCAAAGCGGCGGCAGTCAGGCACCTGGAAGTCACCGGGAGCGACCGGGCAAATGAACTCCTGTCCATGGATGACGGGTCATTCTCTGTCGAGCTCATGAATTCCGAATCCGAAAGCGCTTCAACTCTCATGAAGAGCCTGATGAGGAGATCCCTCTACAAACGATCGATCTATGTCGGTCTGGACCAGATTCGGATGTCGTCAGTCCTGAGAAGCTCAGATTCGATAGACGAGAGAAAAATTGCCACAGAGATCGCGGAGACCGCGGGAGTGAATGAAGATTTCGTCCTGGTGGATATTCCGTCGTTTCCGTCTCCCATGTCGATAGACGTTATGGTCGAGAACAGGAATGATCTGGTCTCGCTCGAAGAGATGTCGCCTTTGCTAAATACTCTCAACGACACGAGAAGAATCCAGTGGAGAATGGGAGTATATACTCTCCCTGAGTATCGCAGGGCAGTGGAGAGTGCGGCGACCGAAATCCTGAATATTAGTAAACCTACTAAGCAGAACAAGCTAAATATATAATGATCCGTTCAACCAGATTTGGAGAGTACACCCCATGAAGAGATATGTAGTAGCAGTAACCGGCGCCAGCGGGATGGCGTACGCAAAGAGGCTTCTTGAAGTTCTTACCGAGAAGGGAGAGGTCCATATCATCATATCGGATATTGCAAAGAAGATAGCGGAATACGAAGGTGTCGATCTCTCGGGTTTTAACGGAGTATACGTCGGAGAGGACGAGATGTTCGCCGATATCGCAAGCGGCTCTTTCCGTTATGAGGGAATGATAATCTGCCCGTGCAGCATGAAGACGCTTGCGGCTGTCAGTTCCGGCTACTCTGAAAATCTGATCACACGTGCAGCTGACGTATGCCTCAAAGAGAGAAGGAAATGCCTCCTGATGCCGAGGGAGATGCCGCTTTCAAGAATTCATCTCAAAAATATGCTGGATGCGGATGAAGCAGGTGCGACGATAATGATGATGGCCCCGGGATTTTATATGAAACCGACAAAGATCGAAGATCTTGTCGATATGGTCGTCGCAAGAGCTCTCGATCACCTGGGAGTCGAACACGATCTGGGATTTCGATGGAGTGGATATGATGCGTGATTTTATAGAATTGATGAGGGAAAAGGATCTTGTAGTCGATGTAGAGGAAGAGGTCTCGTCGGTATACGAAGCGCCTAAAATGGCGGCTGCGACCGATAAGCTTCTCTTCTTCCATAAGCTTGACAAGGTCCACCGCGGTGTGATGAACGTTACTGCATCGAGGAAGGCGATATCGCTTGCCCTCGGGTATGATGAGAAGGATGTCGTAAGGAGCCTTGCGTCGGCAGGCTACGACGGTGTTGTGAATAATGCGGGGCAGCTCAATATGCATCCGCCTGATCTCTTCAGTCTTCCGGTTATGCGCCATTACCCTCTTGATGCAGGCAGGTATCTTACCTCTGCAGTTGTCTTTTCAGAATACGGCGGAATCACGAATGCATCGATTCACAGAATGCTTGTTCTCGACGAAAAAAGACTGGCCGCAAGACTTGTTGAAGGCCGGCATACGTACAATCTCTTAAGAACTTCACTTGAAAACGGCGATCGCCTGCCCGTAGCTATAACCATAGGAACGCATCCGCGGGTTACCTTTGCATCGTGCACCCGTGTTCCGACCGGAAAAGAACTGGGGTATGCCGCTGAATTATCCGGCGGGGAGATGGATGTCTTCGAGTGTGAAAACGGCGTTCATGTTCCCGATGCCGAGATAGTCCTCGAAGGTTATATCACCGTGGATAAAGCTGACGAGGGCCCCTTTGTCGATATTACGGGGACCTACGATCCCGTAAGGCCCGCCCCTGTTATCGAGCTTACAGGTATGCACCTGAAGAACGATCCGATCTTCCACGGGATTCTCCCGGGGGGTAACGAGCATAAGCTCCTGATGGGGATGCCATATGAGCCGAAGATCTATCGTGCCGTCGGAGAGGTGACGACAGTCAGGAATGTATCGCTCACAACAGGCGGCTGTGGGTACCTGCACGGCGTTGTCCAGGTGAGGAAGAATACCCAGGGAGATGCGAAGAATGCGATTATGGCCGCATTTGCCGCACATACCTCGCTGAAGCATGTCGTAATCGTTGACGAGGACATCGATATATACGATATGGAGGATGTCGAGTACGCAATCGCGACCCGTGTCAGGGGTGACCGGGACCTTATGGTTATCGAAGGAGCCAGGGGTTCTTCGCTCGATCCGTGCAGGATCGGTGACGGTACAAATGTAAAAGTCGGAGTCGATGCAACGATGGTTATGGGAGAAGAAAAGAATTTCGTTAGAGCCGGGTGGGATTGATAACACATGCAGCTTGACAGGGAAGATGAAAATATTTTAGCCGGGGAGTACGGCGAGACAAGACAGAAGATGATGGAGATCCTCGTTGCCTTGGGGAAGGTCTTCGGGGCGGAGGAGCTTGTGCCGATAACGAGTGCCCAGATAAGCGGAGCGTCGTATAAGACAATAGGCGAATGGGGACTTGAATGGCTGAGAAATCTTGATGCACGAGTTGCTGTTCTTTCTGTCCTAAATCCGGTCGGAATGCCCCGTGACAACTGGCGCGATATCGGGATCTCAAAGGAGTTTGCAGATAAGCAGCTGGCAGTAATGGATGCATACCGGAAGCTTGGCGTGAAGATGGAGTGCACCTGTACGCCATACTATCTTTATACGAACCTGACGATGCAGGATCATCTTGCATGGTCCGAATCATCTGCGGTCTCTTATGTCAACTCGGTTATCGGCGCGAAGACGAACCGCGAGGGAGGGCCGTCCGCACTTGCAGCGGCAATTATCGGCAAAACTCCCAAGTATGGGCTGCACCTGTTCAAAAACCGTATGCCTCAGGTTACTGTTGAGGTCGAGGATTCGAATGCTCTTCACGCCGGGCATTTCGGTGCTATAGGATATCTTGCAGGGAAGGAGGTTGGAAACAGGATACCGTACTTTACGAATATACGCGCATCGAGAGACCAGCTCAAAGCTCTCGGGGCAGCGATGGCGGCGACCGGCGCAGTCGCGCTGTATCATGTAAAGGGGATAACCCCTGAGGCGAGACTGCCGACATTTGCTCCGGAGCCTTCGGAAAAGATCGTGATAGAGGCATCCGAGATCGAATCGCTGTTTAAGGAAAAGGAGATCGATGCGGTGGCCGTCGGGTGCCCTCACTGCTCGGCTGAAGAGCTTGCAAAAATTTCAGATCTTCTCGCGGGCCGAAAGGTGAAAAAACCTCTCTATATTTTCTCGTCGAAAGGCGTGAAGGATGCAAACGCCGGTATAGTCTCGAAGATTCAAAAGACCGGAGCAAAGGTTATCGAGGATACCTGCATCGTGGTATCTCCTGCGATGGATAAATTCGATACGATAATGGTCGATTCCGGCAAGGCCTTTGCCTATGTCCCGAATATGTGTGGCGCCGAGGCAAGACTGGGAAGCCTTGAAGAGTGCATCGAAGAGGCCGTGAGATAAATAACGGACTTGCAGGAATCCTGTTTAAATGAATCTCCGGATTCTTGTTTTTGCCGGAGTTGGCGAGCTTACATTTTTTTGATAATGATCCCCTTTGCAAAGATATTGTCCGGTGAATATTTTTTGAAGAGCAATTGTTTCAAACCGCCGCTAAATTATAAAGTAAAGTTTAAATAAGCCATGAAAACGGCGAAAAACCCATTTTTTACATCCACACAGATGCCTGAGATTCCACGATCTCCTCCCTGTTCAATATAAACATCGTCTGAAAAAAACAGGGCAATCACGTGCCGTTATATCGATGCAATTCTGGCTTTAATCCCAATATAGTCGATATATTTGGCGTTATTGGGATCCACCCTCAAAATCACTGGTCAAAAGAGCAAAATAAGCTCAAATTGGAGTTTTTTGGGTGACATTCATTTTGCGGAAATAAGTAGGACACTCCGGATGATTAGATTGGGAGTCTGATCAAAGAGCCTTTGAGGATCAAAAGATTGAAAACTGTTTCTCGTTTATACCAGTAAACACGCGCAGAAGAAATCAATAATTGTATGCTTGTGATCTCTCTAAAAAACGTATGAAAACCGATTCCCGTAGATAATGCATCATCAAATAACAATACGATTAAGTTTTTTCTATTGACTTCCGAAGGGATTGTTCAAGAGCATGGTGAAAACTGGTATATAGACTTACATTATATTTTCAACCAGAGGCGGATGAGGAGTGTTGCTCCCCTAAAAACCTTTTATAAATCTGGTTAAATCTCCAGTGTAGAAGGAGCAGGATTCTATGCTCGAATTCACAATCCTTCTTTTTAGGAGTATATATGGATTTATTCCACCGGAATTGCTTATTGTCAGCTTTATTGCGGATTAAAGTTTGCACGCCGGTTGTTAAAATTGAAAAGAGATGAAAAAATGAAAACAGAATCCGGTATGCCGGCCCTTGGCCTGCTATTGGTAGTGGCACTCGCCGGTGCGATCTTCGTTCCGGTCGTTAGCGCTGAATCTGAAAATAATTTAAATGAAAATTTCTCCTCCGGTGGAGACATAGTAGGAATCGATACGCAATTAAAAAGAAGTCCGTATCTTTTAGATGAAGAAGGAGACAGATTAAGTGACACAGAAATCTCGGAAATGATAGAAAAAATGCCGAAAGTAACATATCTGGATGGAATGACTGAGACCGAGAGCAAAAAGATTTCTGAGATCCTAAACCAGTTGCATAAATATAGATCTATCTCAGAAAGTATGGATAAAGCCAATTCATTAAAAACAGTTCAGGTACAGGCAGACGCGGGAGCCCGCATTGATGATTATCACTATAATGGAATCAATGGGAATAATCATCCGGGGTATTTGGAGGTTTCTTCCGACGGAACAGTCTGTCATTATCTCACATCCCATATTGGAAAAAAAATTAGTGGAGTTGATACGTGGATAGAGGTTGGAGTAGCCAAAATATCCTCTGCAATAGTAGGTGGAGATCCATCAAAATATGTAGTTTATACTTATGACAGTACCGCTTATGGAGATGAGAAATATATTGCTCATCGAACATTCACAAGCGGATTTAGGGACTATAATTTTGAGATTTATATTAGCACATCATCGACATCTGAGGGTTATCCATATATACTGTCATGGCAGGGATCGGTAATTAGAACGGGGTATGTACCGTTTTGTTATGGTGATGTGGATGAAAACCATGAGTATTTTGCTTTCGATGGAAATACTTTTAATTCAGTCTCTGAATCATATTTATGTGACTCATACCTTTTTACCAGTTATAATTCCAATACTCTATGGTGGAATGGAAACATCCCCGATTTTACTAAAAAACATTTAACAACTGATTGTTCTGCAGGAACGCCACAATTGGAATATCCTTTTCTTGTCCCGTGGTGGTCTGAGGCTTACCAGGTGAAATCATGGATACCGTAAAAAAATGGATACCTATCCTTATCATAACTTTTTTTGTAGGATTGTTGGCTGGATATTTTCTCCCTGTACAATCCGATCATGGTGAAGAGGCTTTTGTAAATGCAACTCCGGCAAATGCAACAGATCTTACTGCCCTGAATGTGGCGCTCGATGACCCGGAAGTTATCGAATTTTTAGAGAATAAAAGCATTGATTCAATCAAATTCTCCAGAGTAAGTTATGATGAAAAAGATAAGAATTTGATCCAGATTGGATTTCACCTGAGTGACTCGGAAGCTGGCACTTGTTTGTCAAGCCCGAGGATGTATGTTGAAGTAAATAATTCATGTATGATCTATTCGGTATATCAGCCATATCCGTCTTATATACCGGGTTGCAAATCATAATTTTAATCGTCCTCACTGAATGTAAACTGAAATTTATTAAATAGGATTTACTTTTTTTGGAGGGGTACCGGGTGACGAAGTTTTATGGAAGTAACTGAAATTAGATCTTCTGTGAGATTTTTGGATTGATCTGATCTTCAGACAATCGTCAAATTGTAAAGTAAAGCATAAATAGGGGATGAAAACAGCGGGAATTACGATCTTTTACATCCACACAGAAGCCTGAGATTCCACGATCTCCTTCCTCTTCGATATAAACATCGTCTGAAAAAAAGAGGTCATTCTCGTGCCGTTATTTCGATGTGATCCGGGCTTAAATCCTTAAAAAAACGGCAGAACAGCGTTTTTTATAATCATACTCTAAAACGCCGGTCAAAAGGGCAAAATAAGCTCAAATTGCCGGTTTTTTGGACCTTTGTATCACAGTATGATCCCGGAGGATCATATCCCAGGTTTTCTCAAACGGCTTTATGGAAAGGATATAATATGAAAAAGAACACTTTCTTTCTCATTTCACATATGCATGATTTTTGAACAGTGTAAGTATTTACATAGCCAGCAAATCACTCATACTAAATGTTGGCTTAGGAGTCGGTGTTTTTAGAGCGCTTAGATCTAAGGTAGGTTTTGGTGTTGGGGAATCTAATTTACTTAAATCTAGAGTAGGTTTAGGTGTTGACTTTGTTGTAGGAAGTTCCCAATAACATTTTTCGTTTGATTTATAGACTTTTTTATAGGTACCATCTGAATAATATGCATAATAGGAATCATCATCATTATAATAGAATTTACTACCGGGCCTTGATCCTGACCAATCGAGATTTAGCCAATAATCAGTTTTGCCATTTTTTTGTTCGGCATGATAATAAAATGATCTGGCGTCGTTATATCTCTTTTTTATTGAGTTAATATAATTATCAAGCTGATCTTTAGAGGTAACATAAACCTCTGCATAATAATGGCCACCTTCATCCTCGTTATGCACTAAGATCACTCTTGACTCACCACCAATTGCTTTGATATACGATGCAATTAGTATTGCGAAGTCATCGCAATCTCCTTTATAGCCAAGTTTTGTGGTACGACTTGCGGGGGAAAGATAATCCAGACCGTTAGGATCATTTACATAAGTCCAGTGGGTAACAACGGAGTTCCAAATATCAATAATTTGATTGGGGTTATAATCACCTGTACTGGAGTGTTTTATTAAACTTAAAGCTCCATCTCGGGTCTCAGGATTTGCTATATCCATAGCTTCGGAGATTTTTTTTGCCCTGTCTTCGTTACCTGTTAGATCCATTTTGGAAATGTCTAATTTACTTGAGGCAGATGACTCGTCATTTGAACTGTTAGAAGTACATCCTGTTATGAAAATAACTCCAAATATTACGATAATAATTAAAAAAAGATCCCGTTTTGCCATGAAATAATATATTTTATTTTTAGCGATATAATTTACTAAATTGATTTATTGAAATAAATCGGTGCATTTTGTTGAAATAAGCATTTTCTTCTAAGTTCTTTTTACTGATTAAAAAGACAGACTGCTAATTTATGCAAATTATATCTCTGTGTGATTATTTTATTGATCCTCATTTTTGGGATAGCTCATCGGCAGGTTATCAAAGTGATGAACTTGGATCTTAAAAGGTGAAGAGTTGATTTATATTAAAAATCCGGAATATCCTCTGCCTTCACAACATACACTTTTGAAAAGTGATCAGGGTGGTATCTCATCTTGGCTTCCCTTAGACCGGGCAGACCGAGGTCCGATTCCCTGTTGATAAATTTATATTTTCCTTTGAGATTTTTCGCAGTTTCATTATTGATTATTTTATAGCTCCCGCTGCATTTTGGGAGTCCTTTCTCAAAATGAACCACAATATTGTCTGGGTTCAATTCTTCAAAGATCGAAAGGGCAATAATGTCTTCCTCGTTTTTGATAATTATCCCGGAAAGCTCCAGTTCCCTGTAATGATCCACTGCATACTGGAGGGCGTTCATCTCGTAATTCAGGACGCTATTCTCTTCGCAGTGCTTCCATTCACACCATTTTATGAGGAATTTATGAATGCTTTCAAGGCTTTCATCTGAGATATCCTCGATCTTATAGCTGCATTTATTCTTGAATTTGTTGATCTGCTTCCTGATATTGAAAAAATCCTTTCCCGGAAGATCTGCAAGAAGTTCGGTATCGTATACATAGTCGAAGAAATCCCGTTCGGGAACAATTACGTCCTTTGGAATATATTTAAGGACCTTCAGAAATGTATTTTTATCAAATATTTCATATGCGTGGTCTGTTCCGTATTCCTTTGCAAGTTTCAGAGTATCGATCAATAATGAATCGTCATATTCTCCGAAAGGCCCCCTGAACGAATAGTCTCCGTCGATCTCGGATGAAATAATGACCGCACCTCCGACGTTCACAAACCTGTAGTGCGCATATTCAGACCAGCATACCATTGTCGGAAATGTGTTGTCACTGTGTTCGGATGGGTACTTTGAAAAAAATTCTTTGAAAAAAGCTTTATCTTTGAGGGTTACGTCCCTGAAATCGTTAATATCAATCATCATAGAACCTTAGAACCATTGGAATATGATCGTCCATTATTGAAAATCCTTCCTTTTCATAAAATTTTGAGGTTCCGGGTTCAGCAATAAGGCCTATCCAGCTTAGGCCGCGTTTTCTGGATTCAGCGACCAGGGTCTTTAAAATGCGACTGCCGACACCAGTACCCCTGTAATCCGAATGGACCACAAGATCCTGAACATATCCGTCCGATGAACCGTCCGAGATCACTCTCCCCATACCTACTGCCCTGTTCTTTTCGTTGACGGCTACTGCAAACAGGAAGCTTCCGCCTATCAGCGGTTTGATCTCATCGGGATTCCATTCTTCCTTCCACCATCCCCCCTCTCTGTAGAGATCAACGATCTCACTGATATCCCAGTCCTTTATAATTGAGATCTCAATATTCGTATCTTTCATTTTACTCATCCGGCTCGGTTCTCTGGGTATTATAATATTTAATATTTATATGTATAAATAAGAGTGAAGCCGAATAGAACAGGTCCGTGTGATTGATGATGAGTAGTGAAGATGGAAAAAAAGCTCTTCTTGTTATGGGATGTCCGCAGGTCCCCGTTCAGACTCCTGCTGTACTATATATTGCATATCAGCTGAAAGAGGAGGGCTATGAACCTGTTGTCGCAGGAACGCCGGCAGCAGATATGATCATAAAATATTCAGATCCCGGCCGTTATTATATCGAACAGGTGAAGAATATCGATTCCGAGGTCGCCAAAATTGCCGATGAAGGAGAGAATTACGATCTCTGTTTTGTGTTCATCCACAACGATTCGGGAGTTGCATATGCAGCGACGATGAACGAAATTCTTGAATGCGAAGTTATTCCTGTAGTATTTGGAAAAGAATTCGATAATCTGGCGAACTTGATAGACTTTTCTTCAAGAATCATCTCGGCCGAGGCCGTTCATAATCCAAAACCGCTTATTAACGAGATAGACAGGGTGATGAAATGGGCTGTATAGAAAAGATGCCATATGAGGTCCTGCTCAGGAATGCAAGTTTTGCCGAGTGCCGCGAGTACCAGAAGAAGCATTATTCCGAGCTTCATGAGGTAAAGCCGGGCCACAAGATATTTGATGTCCATATAATCGGAATCCCTCCCGTATATATTGCCATTGACGGAGAGGATCTTATATTCCCGTTTACAAAACCGTGCCACGGGACATTCCTCCTTAAGGTGAAAAGTCCCGAAGAAGCTGCAAAGTTTAGAAAGAATTAGGCCCGGAATATGGATACATTATTCATTTTTGCCATAGCTGTGGGGCTTGCCATGGATGCCTTTGCAGTATCTGTATCTGCAGGGGTATGCGAGAGATCAAATAAATTTCCGATTTCAATAAAACTGGCAGTTGTATTCGGAGGATTTCAGGCAGGGATGTGTATCCTCGGCTGGTTTGCCGGAAGAAACTTCAATGATCTCATATCAAGTTACGATCACTGGCTCGCATTCATTCTTCTCCTGGCAATCGGCCTGAAGATGGTTTATGAAGGATTCTACGGGACTGAAGAGAAGGTATTTGATCTGACTGCCCCTTTGGTCCTTATTGTCCTTGGCATTGCCACAAGTATCGATTCTCTTGCAGTTGGACTTTCATTCGCATTTCTGGATATGGATATTCTTGCTCCTGCATTTATTATCGGGATCGTAACACTGGTTCTGTCTCTGGCAGGGTTTAACCTTGGCGGAAAATTCGGCGATATGATCGGGAAGAGGGCGGAGATAATCGGAGGATGCATACTGGTTCTCCTCGGAATAAAAATTCTTCTGGAAGGCCTTTAGACTCCTGAAAAATATCCAACCAGCGGAACCATGATAATGAACATGAGGGCAATACAGACAATAATCCATTCCGCCGGTTTGATCTCTTTTTTGCTGACATGAAGGTATGAATCCTTCGAGTAGCCCCGACATAGCATACTGATATATGTCCTCTCTCCCTGTTCGTACGACCTGATGAACATCGTTCCCACAGTATACCCGAGTATCTTCAGCCTGTACTTGTACGGCAGGGATCTGTCGAAGGAGTTGAAGCATTTTGTCTCGAAAACATTCATCACCCTGCCGAACATCTCTGCAAAGACGAACAGGTACCTGATCATGAGGCCGATTACAAGGGCGAATTCCGGTGGGAGCCCCAGCCTTCTGGCTCCTGTGAGAAGGTTCTGCATCGGGGTGGTTGATGAAAGAAGAATGATGAAGGAGATGCATACACTGAATTTTACAAACAATATCGCGGCGAATTCGACGGATTCGCTGTATATGTTTATGCCCAGCGGAAGGGACACCAGCACTGTAAACGTATCATAGTGACTGTTTTCAAAGAAAATCTGGAAGAGTATTATAAATATCCCGAAAGGCAGGATCAGGACCAGCCTTTTCAGGTATGTTGTTACGGGCAGCTCCGAGATCACCCAGAGCATCAGGAAGAATAAAAAAAAGAGCAGTCCCGGAATCCATACTGAAACAGAATATGGATATGCAACCATTGCAATAATTGCGGCAAAACAGATTATGATCTTTATTCTCGAATCGAGAATGTGTATGGGACTGTTTCCCATTGCCAGTTTTTCTATGGCATACAGTTCTTCGATCATTTCAATCTGCTGAATTCCCTTGAAATGGCCTCTTCTGTTTCATCAAATGTAAATGCCATATCGATATTCATTCCTCTCCTGTTGAGAGATTTGATCAGTCTTGGGAATACAGGTGCCTCCAGGCCCATTTCGTTTAGATGGTCTTCGTTGCCGAATACATCCCTGACTCCTCCCTGCGCAACAATCGCCCCTTTATCCAGAACATATACATAATCGGCAATTTCCGGTACAAGTTCTACGGAATGCGTGGAGAAGATAATCGTCATGCCGTATTTTTCCGGAAGCTCATTCAGAAAGCCTATCAGATCTTTTACCCCGCTGGGATCGAGTCCTGCTGTGGGCTCGTCGAGGACAATAACCTGGGGCTCCATCGCAAGGACTCCTGCAATTGCTACTCTTTTTTTCTCTCCTCCGCTGAGATGATGCGGAACCCTGTCCCTTAGATGTTCGATCGAAAGGAGTTTTAGTGTCTCGTTTACCCTGTGCTGAATTGTCTCTTCATCAAGGCCGAGATTGGTTGGTCCAAATGCAATATCCTCTTCAACGGTCGGAGAGAAGACCTGGTCATCCGAGTTCTGGAAAACGATCCCTACGGTCTTCCTTATCTCCTTTAAATTGGATTTTGATATAGGCTCCCCGTGGACGAGGACTTCGCCGGAGGAAGGTGTCAGGATTCCGTTGAAGTGCTTGAACAGGGTGCTCTTGCCTGCGCCGTTCGCACCTATTATCGCGATCTTCTGCTTTCTGCCGGCGATAAAATTTATTCCCTTCAGTGCCTCTATGTCGTTATTATAGGAGTACTTCAGGTTTCGGGTTTCCAGAATATGCATCTAAAAAAGAGTTGTTTTCTATGATTTTGAGGTTTTTGATGTGACCGCCCAGGTTACGCCTATGATCAGACCGAAGGTGATGAAGATTCCTATGATCAGGGCGACAATAGCACCTGCCGTACCAGCACTTTCACCCATCGTATAGTCGGGAAGCGGAGATTCATATGTGAATGTTCCGGCACCTATTGCCTCGGCATCCCCGTCTTCGGGCGATGCACCGAGAATAGATTTTTCATCCTGAACTACAAGAGCAGTGCTCTCCAGACCGTCGGGATCGCCGGATGCAAGGAATACCGCCAGGATTCCAATAATCAGGGCGACGATGATGCCTATGACCATGAATTTCTTGTTGTCCATCATGCCGGCGCCTCCGTACCGCTTTTCGTGTCAAATGACAGGAGATCCGGTCTTACATTATGTATGAGGTATATTGCAACTGCAGTGATGATACCTTCAATCACGCCTATTGCAGCATGGTAGAGGCCCATTGCTGTCATTCCGGCAATGAGCGGGAATGTTCCGGCGATTGCCATCTCAATTGCGCATGCAAGCGCGGCTATGAAGCATGCAAGCCATGCTGCAATTCCGGCCGAGATATAAACGTTCTTTGTAACGGATTTGAGTCCCTGGAACGAATAAAATCCAACAAAACCACCGATAACGCCCATGTTGATGATGTTGGCACCCATGGTGGTAATTCCTCCGTCGCCGAATATTACTCCCTGGATGATAAGGACAATCGTCAGTATGAACACTGCTGCGTATGGAGAACCGAGGACTATTGCAGCGAGGGCTCCTCCTACAAGATGCCCCGAGGTTCCCATACCTACAGGCAGGTTAAAGGCCTGTATGGCAAAAATTCCAGCGGCAAGTACAGCAACAAGAGGAATTTTATCTTCATTCAATTCTTTTCGCGCCCATTTGAGTGCGAGGGCAATAAAAATTATTGCCAGCAACCAGTAAACTGCTGCTTGTGGCAGCGGCATAAATGCGTCAGGAATATGCATCTTTACCAACAATTAAGCAATATGATATTATTGTAAATAAGTATTACTGATTCGAATTAATTGTAATACTTGTCACTCATATTCTCAAAATTAAAAAGAAGAATAATTTATTGTTATAATTTTTTTAAAAAAAGTAATCTGTTTTAGTTTATTGATTTCAGGATATCTTCCCTGAATGACTCTGCTGCTTCTTTTTCAGGCGCCTCTACATATAATCTCATAAACGGCTCCGTTCCAGACGGGCGGAGCAGCGCCCAGCTGCCGTCTTTTCTGTTAATTCTTACTCCGTCGGTAAGATCGATCTCTTCACCTGAAAATGATTCGGTCGCTTTCTTCAGAATTTCGGCATGATTGTCGCTGAATATCTTATCCTTGAGCATCATGAGTTTTGGCAGGTCTTTTCTTAATTCAGAGAGTGGTTTTCCTTCTGTTGAGATCAAAGATGCCATTGCTGCCGCAGTCATCCCTCCGTCACGGCAGTGCTGGTGTCCGGGGAATATCAGTCCGCCGTTTCCTTCTCCGCCGAATACGACATTTTCCCCGTTTTCTGCAAGCTCAATCATCTTTCTTGCAACAGAGATGCTTCCGACTCTTGTATACTCGACACGGCAGTTGTATTCAGCGGCGATAATTTCTGCAACTTTTGAAGTACTGACAGGTGTTACGACAACTCCCCCGGGGTTGTTGCGGCAGGCATATTTCTGCATGAGGGCGAACTCTTCGTTTTCTTCAAGGTATTCACCTTTGTCGTCTATGAATACGGCCCTGTCCGCATCTCCGTCATGCGCTACTCCGAAGGCGGAATTTGTTGCCAGAACAAGTTCTGCAAGGGGCTTTAAACCCTCGGGTGAGGGTTCAGGCAGTCTTCCAGGGAAGAATCCGTCCATTTGCCCGTTTATAGTATGAACCCTGCATCCGATTCCGGTGAGAATTTTTTCGGTCGTCAGGCATGCGGGACCGGATCCGGGATCGACTGCAACGGTCAGCTGTTTTTCCAGTTTTTCAATCCGGCTGCATATAGCATCAGTGTATTCATCAAGCATCTCGAATGCACAGGATTCCTTTCCCACTCCTGTCCATTCTTTGAGCTCATAGTCGCCCGAGAAGAGGATCTCTTCAAGTTTTATCGTATCTTCATCGCTGAATTCCGTTCCGTCCGAATCGATTATTTTAACGCCGTTATATTCAGGGGGATTATGGGATGCGGTAATCACGGCGCCTGCATCGAAATGAGATTTAACAATATACTGCAGGGCCGGTGTGGGTAAAATTCCCAGGTCGACGACATCGCATCCACCGGCAAGCAGTCCGGCTTTTATGGCAGATTTCAGGGAGGGGCCTGAAGTCCGGGTGTCCATGCCGACTGCAATCTTTCCTTCTCTTATTTTGCTCAGTGAAAGACCGATTCTCATGACAAGATCGGGTGTCATGTCCTTTCCGGTAACCCCTCTTGCACCGTTTGTTCCGAATAATTTCTTTTCTGCTTTTTCTGAAGCCATTGTACCGGTATATGATATGAAGTGGAAGGTAAATTTGTTTTTGGATAGTTGTATAACATCAGTTGATTCAAATTCGATTTTACTTGTAGGCATGGAAAGATCCCGGGGATGAAAAATATTTCATGTTTATACTGAATTGAAATATATCGCAGCAGTTGGTGTATGAACAGTTTTTACTTTGCCGGACGGTACAGATTTTAACCGGGACAATTCATCTAATTATTTTTGTATTTGAAAAATGGAACAAGAAAAGGACATTTTTAGGATTGGGAATGCCTGAAGAATATGATTTCATTCATTGATGTCATCAGTGTATTCTTCATCGTCATCTTCAGGTTCATCCAGGGATATTTTCATTTCTCTTTTTTCCGAATTGCCGGAATTCGGGGAACTGCCGGTTCTGAGCATGGATGCGGCTTCGGCCACGCTTCTCATCACTTCGGTAATCCTGTCTTCGATATCTATCTCATCGTCGATGTCTACGGCAGTACCCTCGATCTCAAGGAGGAAACGGGCGATTTCACTGGATTCAAACAGTATGTCGTCCAGTTCGTCGGCTGTGAAAAAACCGCATAATGCTCCATAAAAAAAGGTTGCACCTGATTTCCGTACCTTTCGTTTGAATGAGCTTCTGGCCTGGTTGACTGCCTGCGGAGTATATGTATCGATCATGAACGGGACGAGATCGGGAAGGTTTTCGCCGATAAATGTCATCTCTGCTCCGCCCCTTGTTGTAAAATCGGAACATAGTCTGGCGATTGCCCATTCTCTTGCAGTGATATATGTGTGTTTTCTGAGGAACTGGTTCACACGCCTGTATGCAGAACCGTCGACCTTTTTGAATTTTTTATATTTGTTTATTCTTTCAAGGTCCTCTTCTGAGAGGGGTTTCTTTTCAGGCTGATCCATTTGATCATCAATTTCGTTTAGATTAAGGATCCCGGGTTCTGTTGTTTCGTTGTTGTCTGCGGTATCATCCGTCTCTTCGTTATTTATATCGATATTCGGTATATCGACAGGGTCGGGCTGTTCGATTTCGTCCTTTTCAGGATCGACCTCCACCGGATCTATGTTATTGAAATCCTGAGATTCAGGTTCTTCTTCCATTATTCATTATATGGGGTGTTTTGTTTTATTCAATTTTTCCGGTACCTCCTGGCTGATGCAGGAGATCCGATAAACCGTTTTTCGATTTCGGATTTTTGTCCGACTCGACAGTTTTATTTTGAATTTTCTTCAAGGTAAAGATATAGCATCATATGGTTTATGGGGTTGCCGAAGATCTCGTTGACTGTCAAAAAAATTTCAAAAATTATTAATTTTTACCAAAATTCGGGGAACATCCGGGCTTAAATTGATTTTTTTTCTATTCTCCTGATATTCGAAAGAATGTACAAACAGAAATTACGATATTATTGATCTGTAGATCCATCATCGTCAAAAAAAAAGAAATTTCGACTTTACTTTGTTTAAATCCTATGAAATCTCTTTAAACGATTTTATTTTACATGAGAATCACGTTGTTTACATGAAAAGTCCATGAAACCTTTGGTTTCATAAACGTTTTTGTAAGAAATTTTCGTAAGAAATATTGGAATTATATTTTTTAATTTAGAATCCGCTGTAAAAATAATATTTCAGGAGGATTTTTTCAGTAAGAAATTCTTTAGGATATCAAGATTTTAATCCGAATTTTAGAACGTAAAACTTAAATAAATCGTTAATAACTGTGAGAACACGAATTTTTAAGTCCTCATAGAAGCCCTGTATTGCATTATTTCCTCCCTCTCCGATACAAGCATCGCCTGAAAAAAAGAGGGCATTCTCGTGCTGTTATATCGATTTAATTTTTTTCAATCTGTTGTAAGCCCATGCTCTTATGAAAATTTTACAGAGTGCCAGAGATCCCTGAATCGGCGGAATATAATTTATAACCGAAATGGGTCTAATATCATAATCAAAGTTGGATCAGGGATTTTTGTGACTCCTGGTGTTTCCGGAAAATAAGATTCAGATAAGTCCGGATTTGATATTTCTCATCTCATTTTTAATTGAATTTTGGGATGTTTTTTTTTCAGATCTCCGGGAAAAGGTCATGGAATATGAACAGATCTAATCTTAATAAACGAAGAATTTAGGCTTATTCCTTTGAAAGAGGGAAATATTTCTTATAAACCTCTCTTCTCTCATCTATATCCGTATGCAGGTATACCTCGGTTGTCTGGATCGAACTGTGGCCCAGGTTCTCCTGGACAACCCGCAAATTTTTGGACCTTCGGTATAATTCGCTTGCATAACTGTGCCTTATCTTATGCGGTGTGATCCCTGCAGGAGCGTATCTTTCGAATATGTGTTGAACCGTTCGCGGGGATATGTTCTTTCCCTGCTGTCCTTCGAAAAGCGGCCCTGAGATCCTTCCTGATGTGTAATGATTAATGTCCTGCAGTGTGTCCTCGTCGATGAAAACGGTCCGGATTTTACCTCCTTTTCCTTTCACCCTGATGACGCGATCCTCGAAATCGATGTCCTCGATATTTATCGAACAAAGTTCCGAGACACGGACTCCCGTTGCATAGATCGTTCTTATAATAAGTCTGTCTCTTTCGTTGTTTATCGAATTAAAGAGCGATAAGACCTGGTTGTGTTTAAGGTATCTCAGCTCTTTTTCTTTTATCTTCGGCCTGTCGATGGCAGCAAGGGGGTTCGAATCAACTACTCCCTGGGTATAGCAGTACCTGTAGAATGAACTTAGGGAGGAGATGATCCGTTGAAGCGTGGTTGCTTTGTAGTCTCGCAATGAAGTCAGAAATGCAAGAAAATCGTTGATCATCATCGGTGTAGTATCGATCTCAGTATCCAGTCTGGCGTTTGCAAGATCGTTCCAGTAGATTACCAGTTTCTCCTGGCCCATGTTTCGTCTTATCCACAGGTAGTAACCGAATTTCTTTACTGCTCCCTCGTAACTGGCTATCGTTCTCGGGGAAAAATTCCTCATTCTAAGGTGATGACTGAACCTTTTGAGCCATTCAGAGAAATAATCCCCTTCCATGCTTTATTTTTTAATTCCTCAAAATTTATAAGCTTTGCGCAGAATACCTATTCTGCGACAAAACGTCAGACAGCCTGGATTTCAGGTATTTTACATGAAAATCACGTTGTGATTTACATGAAACAGTCCATGAAATTTTCGTTTCATAAACGTTTTTGATAATTCGATCCTGATCGGTACCTGAATTTTTACTATGGGATGAGCTATGATTGAATTTTCACTGTGCCGGATCTCAATCCGGATGTAATGATACAATCTGGTAAACCAAATTTTGCTATAGTAAATCCTCCTGTAAAGTGGAGCCTCGTGATCTGAAAAATTCTGATTTCGATCTCCTGGGATCGCCCTGTTATAAAAGCGTTCATGAAACACAGGTTTCAGCACTGTTTCATGTGAATCACGACGTGCTTTTCATGTTAAATCGGATCGCATCGATATAACGGCCCGAGGATGCCCTGTTTTTCTCAGGCGATTTCCATATCGAAGAGACAGAAAATAATTGAATACAGGGCTTCTATGAGGACGTTGTAAATTTCTCTTTTCGTCGAATCTCATATTTGTTCAAATTTGATTTTCCATTTTAGGAATTTACGAAGCATCGTAGTTCTCAATGAAAAAAATCCTGCCGTTAATTATTTTTCAAATTTTCAAATTAGTCTCATTCTTAAAATAAAATTCAAACAATCCCTGTTGTCACAAAGAAAAGATCCTGAAAATATAATTCCGCAGGATTTCTGGAATCTAAATTTAATAAAAATTCTAAATCCGGTTGTTTTGTTTCAGCCACCTGCAGGAATTTCCATTTCAATAAACCATATGATGCTATATTTATGGGGGTGACTTAGGAAATTAAATTTGAATCACTATTTTTCATGAAAATTGTCAAACTGATCACACCTGAAAGATCAATGATATCATTATTTGGTTTATTGCGATCACTTTCGGATTGTTCTCAAAACAGTCATATCCCTCGAAACCGATACTAATAATCAAGGATGACAGACGGCCCGACACCTGCTATGAGACAGTTCTACGAAATGAAGTCGAAACACCCCGGCACAGTTCTTTTTTTCCAGATGGGTGATTTCTACGAGACTTTTGGAGAGGATGCCGAAGTCGTGTCGCGTGAACTGGATATTACACTGACTTCACGCGGCAGGGACAAGAACGGCGAAAAAATGCCCCTTGCAGGTGTTCCGATTCACGCGGGTGAATCGTATATCTCGCGCCTTGTAAAGAAGGGTTACAGGGTTGCCGTCTGCGATCAGATCGAAGACCCGAAAAAGGCCAAGGGCATCGTAAAACGCGATGTTGTCAGGATCATAACACCAGGGACGATTATCGATTCGGGAATGATCGATAATTCCGGTCCCAGTTACCTGATGGCAGTTATGCCCGGTAAGGACATTGAAGACTTGGGATTTGCATTCCTTGATATTTCCACGGGAGAGTTTTTTATCTCTGGGTCCGGCAACGGAGAAATGTTCTCGCAGATAAATTCGGAGATCGCACGTTACAGGCCGTCGGAGTGCATCGTCCCGGAAAACTGTCCTAAGAAAATTTCTGATTATATCGCGGGCAGAAACGTCCTCGTGACAGGGTATGATCCGCTTCATTTTGATATAGAAAATGCAAGAAACTTTCTGCTCGAAAAATTCGAGGTGAATTCCCTCGAAGGATACGGCTGCATGGGAATGGACCTGTCCGTATGCGCCGCGGGTGCATGCCTCTCATATGCGTGCGAAACGCAGAAATCGGATCTCTCCCATATAAGGGGCTTTTCCACTAGGCTTCCTTCCGGGAGCATGGTTCTCGATGCAATCACACTGAGGAATCTGGAGGTCCTGGAGAATATAAGAACACGGCAGGGTAAGAATTCACTTTACGATATCCTCGACGAGACTAAAACACCGATGGGGAGCAGGGTTCTGAGATCATGGCTCACGGCCCCGCTTGTAGACCGGGACAATATAAATTCAAGGCTCAATGCAGTAGAGTTCTTCTTCAATAACCTGTACATCCGTGAGTCATTACGATCTCTCCTTCATCGTTACGCGGATATTGAAAGAATAGCAGCTAGGATCTCCTACGGGAATGCCGGTCCGAGAGAACTCGTCACATTAAAGAATTCCCTTGCAAAAATTCCCGAGATCAGATCATTATTTTCGGAGGAAGGAGCAGTAACCCCTGAACTTATATCCTGTTCGCTCGGTTCGATCGAATCCCTCGACGAATGCGTTGAACTGATAGAGAGATCCATTGAGGACGAGCCTCCCGTGCTTGCGAGAACCGGCGGTGTGATCAAGAGAGGCTACAACCATTACCTTGACGAACTCAGGGACTCGTCGGGTTCTGCAAAGGAGTGGATAGCCCAGTTCCAGCAGGACGAGAGGGATCGGACCGGGATTAAATCGCTCAAGGTCAGCTACAACAAAGTCTTCGGCTATTATATAGAAGTGACAAAGTCGAATCTCAAACTCGTTCCCCAGGAGTACCAGAGAAAACAGACCACTGCCAACGGGGAAAGGTTCACTCTTCCCGAACTGCAGGAGAAAGAGTCGTTAATCGTCAATGCGGAAGAGAGATTTATCGCACTCGAACAGGATTTGTATACCGGAATCCTGACAAAACTCAGGGAAAAGGTCGAAGAGATCCTAGATACTGCAAAGATGATCGGCCGGCTGGATGTCCTGGCGGACTTTGCTCATTTATCATCAAACTACAATTATGTCCGGCCGGTAATCGAGGATTCGGCAAGACTCCTGATAAGCGACGGGCGGCACCCTGTTGTCGAAAGGAACCAGTCGTCCGGTTTTGTCCCGAACGATGCAGGAATCGATTCCTCTGACAACCAGATCCTGATAATCACCGGTGCAAACATGGCCGGAAAATCGACCTACATGCGTGAAGTGGCACTTTTATGTATTATGGCCCAGGCAGGATGCTTCGTCCCCGCATCAGGTGCCGTAATCGGAATTATCGACAGGATATTCACCCGTGTCGGCGCTTTCGACGATCTTTCGAGCGGCCAGAGCACGTTCATGGTCGAGATGCTCGAGCTTGCGAACATACTCAACAATGTAACGGACAAGAGCCTTGTAATCCTCGACGAGATCGGGAGAGGAACAAGTACTCTCGACGGATATTCCATAGCCTGTGCAGTTATAGAATACCTGCACGGGAGCGGAAGTTCGGGGCCGAGAACGCTTTTCGCTACTCATTTCCACGAGATGGTGGACATCGAGGGAAAGCTGAAGAGGGTGAAGAACTATCATTTTGCCGTAAAGGATACGGGTTCGGATATCGTGTTCCTCAGGAAACTGATCCCCGGTGCAAGCGACAAGAGCTACGGTATTCATGTCGCTAAACTTGCTGGCATCCCCAGAAAAGTGTTAAAGAGGTCCGAAGAGATACTGCGGGAAGAGCAGGAGAAGGAGTACAGAACCGGAGGAAGAATCCAGCCCCGTTATACCCAGATGCTTCTCGTCGACCAGCCAACCGCCGTGGAGCCGGTATTGGATGAAAATACGAAAACCCTCCTGAAGAAGGTAAAGGATCTGGACCCCGATTCGCTGACCCCGAGAGAGGCGCTTGCAGTATTATACCAGCTGAGGGAAGAAGCCGGAGGAAATAAAAAATGACAGATCCGGAAGCCGGAAAGATACACATCCTGAGCAATGCCACGATCAACAAGATAGCGGCAGGCGAGGTCATCGAAAGGCCGGCATCCGTCGTAAAGGAGCTGGTTGAAAATTCGCTCGATGCAGAAGCAACCTCGATAAAGGTTGAGATCACCTCAGACAATAGCGGAATAACAAAGATCAGGATATCCGACGACGGATACGGAATGGATGCCGATTCAGCCCTTATCTCGTTTTCGAGGCACGCTACCAGCAAAATCTCAAAAATATCCGATCTCTATGAGATCTCGACAATGGGCTTTCGCGGTGAGGCGCTTGCAAGTATAGCAGCTGTATCGAAGGTCACGATGATCACGAAACAAAGGACACTCGAGCCGTCTCCGGGTACAAAGATCGTGATCGAAGGTGGTGACGTTGTCGAACAGTCCCCAGTAAGCGCTCCGGACGGAACAAGCATCCTCGTTGAAAAACTCTTCTTCAATACGCCCGTCAGAAAAAAGTTCCTGAAGTCCGTAAAGACAGAATTCACCCATATATTCAGGGTAGTCGAAGAGGCGGCGCTGGCCAACAGTGGCATCTCATTCCAGCTCCTGCATAACGGCAAGGTCAGCCTTTCTACAGGAAAATCGGGATCGGTTCTCGATACCATCACGTATGTTTACGGGACTGAATATGCAAAGGAGATGATACCGGTAAAGAGTCTCCAGACATTCATGAAAGTCGACGGCTTCTGTGCACCACCTTCCCTTGATGCTCCCAATTCCAGGAAGATTATCATATCCGTAAACAACCGTCCGGTTTATTCCCTTCCTCTCGTCCAGGCGGTGAAGAGGGCATACGGCACCCTTCTCCCGCGGGAGAGATACCCGGTATGTTTCCTGAATATCAGGATTGACAGGAAAGTTGTAGATGTAAACGTCCACCCGGCTAAAAAAGAAGTCCGTTTCTCAAGAGAGAAAGAGATAACAGAAGAAATAGTAGCTTCAGTCAGGGAGGCGCTGGACTCCAGGAACCTGCTGTTTTCGTATGGTGCTGGAAATAAAAACATCATCCGGAAGGTTTCCGTTGTCGACGATACCTCTCAGAAGCCGTTGTTTTGCGTATCATCTGAAGACGCAGTTTATAATCCCTATTTGGGAGGGGGAAACAAAATTCCGGAGAATAGGTCCGACCATTCCCTGGCAGAGTATTCAACTACGGATTCGAGGCTCCGTTCGTCAGCGGATACCGCAGAATCTGAAGAGGATGACAGAAAACTTCCCTACATGAAGGTCATCGGGCAGGTCGACGATTCATATATAGTAACCCAGATGAGGGGAAGCGACGAGGACGAAATGGTGATAATCGATCAGCATGCCGCCCATGAGAGAATAATGTACGAGATTGTCTGTGAGAAGAGGACCTCGGGCCACATCTCACAGGAGCTTCTCGTTCCTTCGGTGATCGCATTCAAGCCGTCCGAGTCCGCAGCACTTTCAGAAAACCTTCAGCTTCTTGAGGAGGAGGGTTTCTTCCTCGAGGAGTTCGGGAAGGACACTTATGCTCTCAGGGCTGTCCCGGTAATTCTTGGGAAAAAGGCAGGAACCGAAACACTGAAAGATATCGTAAACGATCTGCTCGAAGGGGGCAGGGCCCAGTCTCTCGATATTCTGAAAGAAAAAATCTCCTCCACTATCGCATGCAAAGCTGCAATAAAAGCGGGAACCTCGTTATCCGTGGAGCAGATGGAGAGACTAGTCGATCAGCTTTCGAGAACGAAAAATCCGTATTCATGTCCTCACGGAAGGCCGACCATGATCTCTTTTTCGAAATCGCGGCTGGACTCTATGTTTAAAAGAAGTTAAAGGGTTATCCCTTTAATTTTGCCTGGACAATAAAGCCGGTTATGATGCTTACAATTCCAAGCACGAATAAGAATGCTCCGAGAACCATAACAAAGACATAATCCATCATGAGCGGCATCAGGATAACGAAGAACCCGATTGCCAGTGCTATGATTCCTGTGATTACAAGAAGAACCCTGTACCATCCGCTCTCCTTCTCGGCTGTAAATCCGAGCCAGAGATCTCCGAAACCGGATATGAATGCCCATATGGCAATAAATACGGCTATCGTCAGCCACATAATCTCGATGTTCAGGAGAACAAGCAGTCCGATAATTATACCGATAATTCCTAAAATCACCAGCAGGGCTCTTGATTTTCCGCTTTTTTGCCCTACAGCACCCTTGATGATAATAGAGATGCTGTAGATTACTATCAATGCACCGAGGAAGTACGAGATCAGGTTGAAAACCGCCGGTGCCCATACCATCAGAATTAAACCGAAAATTACCGCGATAAGGCCCTGAAGAAGGAAGATCCACCAGTTTACGGGAGAGAAACCATCTTCTTCCACTATAACTACGTCAGTCATAAATACCCTCCAACAACAAATACGGCATGATTATATTAATATTTACCCCTCTTAGAGCGATTTAAAGGATTAAAGCCTTTGGTTCAGAGTCTGCACAGATCACGTATGACCCTGAGTACGTACAACCTTTCATCCTCGACAATTTTCTCTGCGACAATAAAAGAGAGAAATCCCAGCTCTGAAAAGATCTTTCTGACCACGTCCGTTCCGGTAAGTGAAGAGATGAGGAGCAGGCATCTGCCCGTCTTTGACAGGGCTGAACCGAGCTGTTCGGCGAATTTTTGAATCGTGGCTCTTCCGTCCTCACCGCCGTCAAGTGCATATTCCAGCCAGTCATCGATCCGCTCTTCCGGCTTCGTAGGGAGGTACGGCGGGTTGAAGATCACGAGATCGAAGGTACCGCAGATCCCGGAGAACAGGTCAGTCCTTACAACCTCTACGCCGTTCTTCTTTGCGGTGATGCAGGCATAGGGATTGATATCGGTTGCAATCGCATACTCTGCTTTATCCCTGATTCCCGACGAGATGAATCCGCTGCCTGTTCCGATCTCTATAACCCGGTCCTGTGATTTGATCTCGTGCATGACTGCTTCAGACAGCAAAAATGTATCTTCTTCAGGCCGGTAGACCTGCTCGTGGTAGAATAATTCAGTCATATCTGCCAGATCCGTCAATCACAGGGAAATTGCAGAATAATATTTTCATAAATATTCTTAAAACCTTTTGATTACTAAGTATTGTTAGAAAGATGCAGCTTAGGATAGGTAAAGCAGGGGGAAGGGACTTTAGTGTCGATGCCCAGGAGCTGGTAACCGGGAGGACGTGCATAATCGCACAGTCAGGGGCCGGGAAGAGCTGGAGTATTGCTGTATTATGCGAGAAGATGTGTGAAGCCGGGATCGGTTTCTGCCTGATCGATACCGAGGGCGAATACTATTCGCTGAAGGAAAAATTCGATAATATATGGTGGGTCGGGGCGGAAGGAGCGGATTCAGAGTGCGAAGATATCGAGATGGACTACGATATCGAGAGGGTCAATCTCAAGCATCTTATGGAGAGAGCGGTCGCAGAAAGCCGGCCTGTAATCTTCGATGTCTCCGAGGTCGACATGATCCCGCGTGTCACCCGCCTTGTAAATATACTCTATGATGTGTCGACCGAGCAGAGAAAACCGTACTTACTGATAGTCGAAGAGGCCGACAAATTCATCCCCCAGTCCAAGGATTCGATAAAAAAGATAGAAGAGATATCCCGCCGTGGGAGAAAGAGAGGCCTGGGGCTTCTTGTGGCGACCCAGAGGCCTGCAATAGTCACCAAGAACGTTCTTTCCCAGTGCAACAACCAGATAATCGGAAAACTATCCATTGAAAACGATCTTAAGGCCGTGGGTTTGTTCTTCAGCTCCAAGCAGGAGGTTGAAGAGCTGACAACCCTTACACCCGGTGATTTCTTCGTGATGGGAACAGTTACCCATGAAAAGACGAAGATGAGATTCGGGAAGAGGCTTACGAAACACAGGGGCCTCACACCTCTTCTTGAGGAGAAGGAGATCACATCCGAAACCGTTCCGGAGGACGAACCCGAGGATGAAGTTTCATTCAAACTGGACTCCGATGCGGCAATCGATGACGGTGCTAAAAAGGAGACAGGATCGGTTTCCCCTGCGGAGCCTGTTGACAATAAACCTCCGGAGCAGAAGAGCAAAAAGAGGAAACCAAGAGCTAAGTCCTCGATCGATGCAAAGGGCGGCAAGAACTGCATCGTTCCGACCCTTTCAAGGGATGAGGTTCTTGATATCGCATATTCCAGACTAAAAAAACGCAGGTTTGGAATCGGAACGGATGAAAGACTGATTGCTGCCGAATTATCCTTCAGGCCTGTTTATTTTGTTCTTGTCAGGTACATCAAGAGCAGGATCATCAGGAGCGGCTCGACCATTGAGAATTCTTTCTTTTTAGACGGGCTGACAGGCGATTGCGTCGATATTGCAGGAGGGATCGCGTTCAGGCGGTGTTTCAGCGAGTACATTGGGCTTGATGAAGATTCCATTCTTGTTCTCGACGGCATGCCCCTGGCAGGGGAGACATCCGTAGAGATCGAGGCACGAACGCGTTTTCCGAGAAAGGCCGTCGAGAAGGCGGTGGCATCCCTGCTTGAACGCAAACTTCTCACGAACGGTGAAGCTGTAGGGGAATCCGGCGAGATAAAATATGTCCCGCTCGTAAAAAAGAGGCTCCCTGCTCTTTCCACGAGGATTGTAAAGACGGATTTCAGGTTCGGCCTGCCCGAGGAGGGAGAGGTAATCGAAGAGACTGTTCAGAAGGATGACGTGAGGACTATCCTAAAGGCGATAGAACCGACGTCCGAGATCGTCGAATTCAAAACATTTTATTATCCTGTATACGAGATCAGGATCGCAGCCGATCATGAAGAGAAAACGGTCTCAATAGATGCCCTAACAGGAAAAGAGGTCCGCTGGATCTGAATTATGCGGTTGCAATATTCGAGATATCGGAAAAATCCTTCAGGGAAAGTTCCTCGGCTCTCTTTTTCAGCATTTCATCGGGAAGATTATCGATAATTCTCTCGTATCTCTCTTCTCCGATCACCGACCTTGAGGATTTGAGTGATTTCTTCAGGGTCTTTCTCCTGTGTGAAAACAGCTCCCTTACAAGAATCGAGTAGAATTCCGGATCATCCACAGGATATGTAAGTTCCTCTTTCATCGTTATTCTCACGACCATCGAATCGACGGCGGGAGGCGGGGAGAAGGCTTCGGGAGGCAGGTTGAGAAGAGGCATCACCTTTGCGTATGTCTGAACCATCACGGAAAGTCTTCCGCAGTCGCTGGTCCCCGGCAGTGCCATCATGCGGAGGGCGAACTCTTTTTGGTACATAAGTACCGCCTCCTTGAACCCGTGCTCGAGGAGCCTGAAGGTAATCTTCGATGATACGGAATATGGAAGATTTGCAATAACGATATCGAAATCAGGGTAATCGCACCTGACGGCATCTTCGTTGAGCAGAGTCAGCCGGCCTGAGTCGATCTCGTCCGCAAAACGCGATCCTAGGATCTCGATCATCTTCGGATCGATCTCGATAGCGATTACCTTCGCTCCTCTTTCAAGCAGCTCTTTTGTAAGCGCTCCTTTCCCCGGGCCGATCTCGAGGACGGTCTGATCTTTGATATCTGAAAAATGGGCAATTTTCCTGACCGCATCGGGATCGGTCAGGAAGTGCTGATCATGAGGAGCACTCATTTTGAAGTAAAAAGATGATATTTTATGTTTGGATCTTCGATCTCTTCGACTATTCTTTTGATTATCATCTGCTCCGGGTGGGGAATGGTCTTGATTCTCTCGCTTATGTCGGCAAAGTTCTCGAACGGTTTCTTGTTCCTCTCGTCGAGAATTTCCCACATGAGTTTCTTACCGATCCCCGGGAGAAGATGAAGCATATGCTGCTTTGATGTAATCGGTACAGCCTTGTTGAAGAAATCTACATATTTCTGCTCGTTCTCCAGTACGATCTTTTCAATTGCGTACGGGAGTTCGAGCTTGGCCGTCTGGGTGAGGTCCTCGTATCCGATCCTGCGCTTTACACGTTCAATTTTATCTCTTTCCTTATCACCGATGTATACTGTCTCTTCAGTTTTTATCTCGGCATTCTTGGGAACCAGCTCCAGGAGTTTGTACTGATCTGTACCTACTGCCTGTACCAAAGGTTCTTTCTTGAACTGGGGCCGGCGTGCATCGCCGTGTCCCATAGGAAGATAATCTAAAACTACCGCATAAAGCTCTTTTTTATCTGAACGCATAAGAGGAACACCCCCAAAAAAAATTAAAAGTGCTGCTCGACAAGGTCCAGGATCTCATCGAGCTCCTCACCTGAAAGGGTGAAGCGCTCTTTTGCATAGATTGCCCTAAGCTCGTCTCTTGTCCTGGGCATTATGCTTGCAATCCTGAATGCAATGTCGGGCTTTATTTTTTCCAGCGAAAGGAGTTTCTCGACAAGTTCCCTGGATTTTTCCGCACTTGTCTTTGAGAGATGATTGGCATGCTCAATGCTTCTGCGAAGCTCGTATGACATTTCTTTGCCTGCACCGAGACGGTCCGCCTCGACCTTCAGCAGCATCTCCCTCATTTCCTGAAGGGTTATCCTCTCTTCGCTATCTATTCCTTTTACTTTCATGCCAACCACTATGAATGATTACTGCTTTTGTGGTTTTAGATGTTGCGGTCTTGCGACTACAGTCTTTCTGGAATTGCCGTCGTTGATCTCAAGGACCCATGCGTGACCCTGCTTCCCGATAATTTCGCCGGTTCTTCCCTGGAACCTGCGGTGGGGCATGCCTTTCTGCACACTGGAATCGATTACGATGTGTACCTTCTGGCCTTCTTCGAATTCCTGAATGATTGAAGTTACAGGAGCCATTCCTCTCTTTCTGAGATCTTTCTTGAACTTATATCGGGTCTTTTTTCTCTGACCAAAGTGATGTGCCATTTTGATTCTCTCCTTAATTTTGAATAATTTCGCCGGTTCTGGTTTCGGGAACAACGCTCTCGACCATTACAACATCCAGACTTTTTACCCGGGCGGGGCGGTTGATTATCTCCGAAAGGCTCGGACTCGTCCGTCCTTCATCGCCCGATATCAGTTCCTTGATGTAGAGTCCGGCATCCCCAAGCACTTCTATCCTGAAGCTGTCGTCCTCTACACCAGTGCAGCTGATGTCGATGCACTGACGTTTTCTGACCTTGTCTGCCCTCCGGTGAGAAACCCTTTCCGGGGTGCGCTGATTAATTATAGCCCCACGGAGGCTGTTTAAGGCAGATTTGACTTCATCTGCCGAAAATTCGCCTTCTACTTCCACCAGAATGCTGTACTTTTTATGAGCTTTTCCCGATTTAAGGGTTTCCACCTCTTTGCGATCGCTGATGTGATCAATGGTTACGGAAACCCTTCCTCCGGCGCTTTCATTGATTGTCTTTTCAAGCTCTTCGGGATCGAACGATCTGATCGCCGGCTCGACTATCTCGATTACGAAAGGCCTGCCGGTACCGAGCATCCTTGCGTCGATATCTTCCCTGCCGGCCCCATGAAGGACTGCATCTTTCGATTTGAAGACTTCGATTGCAGGTCTCCCGATAAGTTCCTCTACCGAGTCTGCATACATCTTGCCGGTGAAGTTGCACCTTTCGCATCCTTTGCCCCTGCACACCCTGCAATGCCAGCGTGTCTGGGGGATTCCTCTTTCGTACTTGCAGTACCTGCCGTAGATGTAGAGGGGATTGATCTCGATTTCAACGGTTCCTTCAGGGATATTGCATACTGCAACGACATCGGGCCTCTTGAAGTCGACCTGTTTTCCCGTGATGCTGCTGACGATCTTTCCGACCTCCCTGTTGAATTCAGCTTTCAGGGGTTCGGGCGATTCTAGTCCGAGATCTGTCCAGACCATCTCCTCGCTCTCTGCAGAGAGGGGAGGGACGCGGCATCCGACGAGCATCGTTTCAAACTCGATCCCGGAAAGAGCGTCCGCGATCTTCTTCGCCCACTCTTCGGCAGTGTCGAAGATGTTGCCGCAGATCCAGCATTTTCCGGTCTCCCTGCTGTAGGGGATATTCTTCTCAAGCGAGTATGCGATCCTGAGAGATCTTCCCCGCTCCTCGTTTCCGAGTCCGTGGGAGAGCTTTCCGAAGAACCTGCCCAGGCAGTGATCGCATACGGGTCCGTATTCGAGGATCTCGCCGACCTTCTCAAGTATGTCGCTCATTTTTCTCTCCTGTCGTGTTCATTGAGGATTACGATAACAGTATGATCCGCGTGCAGCACCTTCGGCCCGGCGGAGATCTTCGGGAGATCCTTTATCAGACTCTCTTCCTCTTCTGAAAAATTCATGTGATCCGAGAGTATGTAGTTCTCCGGAACATCCTCTACGCTGCGGATGTCCGTTCCGTTTTCATCGAGAACTGAAAAGTCGATCTCATCCAGGAGTCTTTCCAGTCCGCCGTTTCTGATGTAGATGCCCTTTGTGGATTCGATGAACTCCTCTCCGCAGACAACCTGAAGTGCTTTTTTTATCAGCGAGCCTGCACTCCTCTCGTCGGGATTGAGGTAGCGAACTTCGTTTCCCTTAATCAGGATTGTCTTCGGGGGATTGGGTTCTCCGAGGAGGAGAAGATAACATTCGACATCCCTCCGGAGATCGTGGGAGAGGAAGAAGCAGGAGTTGACGCACCTGCACAGGACATCCATCCTTCCTGCCCCACCGGGCATGTCGTTAAGGGAAAAACCGCCTTCGGTAACAGCCTTGTGGCCGATAATAAGAAATCTTTTCATCAGCCTTTACATCCCGCCGCCGAACTTCTTCATCATCCGCTGCATGTTGAATTTGCCGCCGCCCATCCCCTTGAATCCTTTAAGGGTGCGCTGCATCGTTTTATGGTACTTGAGGAGTTCCCTTACTTCTTCCTGGGAGACTCCCGCGCCCGTGGCAATCCTCTGGATTCTCGATGCATGAATAACGGAGGGATCGTCAAGCTCCTCGTTTGTCATGGAGTCCATGATCACCTTGTAGGCTTCCATCTTCTTTCCGGTGGTATCGAAGGCATCCTCGGGGATCTCTATGTTTCCGAGCGGAAGCATCGACATGACCTGCTTTAAGGGGCCCATCTTCTTCAGGGATTCAAGCTGCTTGTACATGTCCCTGAGGGTGAACTTTCCTTTCATCATGGCGTTTACATCGACTTCTTCAGCGTTGATAGCCTCCTCTGCGCGTTCGATGAGGGACTTCAGGTCTCCCATTCCGAGAAGTCTCGAGATGAAGCTGTCGGGATCGAAGCGTTCGAGATCGTCTATAGTCTCTCCGCTTCCGACGAATACGATACCCGATCCGGTTTCGGCTACGGCCGACAAGGCACCGCCGCCCTTTGCAGTTCCGTCCATCTTCGTGATGATGACACCGTCGATGCTGATTGCATCGTGGAACCTTGCAGCCTGCTCGCGCGCCTGCTGACCGAGTGCCGCATCGAGAACGAGCCACCTGTGCGACGCCTTCGAGAGATCGTTTATTTTGATAATCTCGTCGATGAGCTCGTCTTCGAGCGCATGACGGCCCTGTGTATCGATAATCAGGACTTCAGCGTTCTTGAGCTGCTTCATGCCGTTTTCGACGATCTTAACGGCATCGGTCTCTCCAGGTTCCCCGTAGCAGGGGACGTTTACCTTGTCGCAGAGTGTCTTTAACTGGTCGTATGCACCGGGCCTGAAGACATCCGCACAGATTACTCCTACTCTCAGTCCTTTCTTCTGGAAGTACCTGCTGAGTTTTCCGGTCGTGGTCGTCTTTCCGCTTCCCTGTAGACCGGCCATGAGGATCGTCTGCGGACCGAGCGTTACCTCGATCTCCTCGCCCATGAGGTTTACGAGCTCCTGGTACACGATCCTTAAGACGTGCTCACGGACGCTCATTCCCTTGGGTGGCTCTTCTTCGAGCGAACGCTGCTTGATGGCCTTCGAGAGATTCATTACAAGCTTGACATTTACATCGGCCTGCAGGAGCACTCTCTGGAGATCCTTTACAAGCTCCTCTACCGCTACCTTGTCGATTACGGTCTTTCCGGCAAGTTTCTTTAACGCGTCCTTTAATCCCGAGCCCAGGCGATCGAGCATAATTAATCCTCCTCCAGGAGTTCTTCAACCATTTTTTCAGGTTCGAACGGGACAATATCGTCGTAGCCCTGCCCCATTCCGAGGAACATAAGCGGCTTGCCGATCGTATGTGCAATCGAGATCGCCGCACCGCCCTTGGTGTCCATGTCTGCTTTAGTAAGCACAACCACATCTGTACCAACAGCCGAGTTGAACTCTTCCGCACGTATCACCGCATCGTTGCCTGCGACTGCCTCGTCGACATATGCGACGATGTCGGGATTCATCACGCGGCGGATCTTTTCGAGCTGCTTCATCAGGTTCCCTTTGTTGTGGAATCTGCCTGCGGTATCGGCAAGGACAACATCGATGTCATGCGCCTTTGCGTAGTTCACGGTGTCGAACAGGACCGCAGAAGGATCTGCTCCCTCCTGGTGGCTGATAACCTTGACTCCGATGCGATCGGCGTGAGTCTTCATCTGCTGGTTGGCACCTGCACGAAATGTGTCGCCCGATCCGATAACAACCGAGTAGCCTTTGCTTTTCAGGTAGAAGGCGACCTTTGCAATAGTTGTAGTCTTCCCTGCGCCGTTGACACCGGTAAAAAGAACCTTTACGGGCTTTTCGTGCGAGTCTATGTAATCGGTAAGCAGAAAACCTTCCCCGAGGACTTCCAGGAGTGCATTTTTGAGTGCATCTGTAACGAATTTCTCGGAATTGGTTCCGATCTTTCTTCTCTGTCCTGCGAGGTCATCCTTCATATAACTGATGATGGCCTCGGTGGTGTCGAATGCAACATCGTTTTCGAGAAGAATAAGTTCAAGCTCTTCCAGGGGTTCCGAGATGTCCTTTTCAGTGATAAGGACTTCCCTCTCTGTAACAAGGACTTTGATCTTGCTGCCGAAACCTGCTTTTTTTTCAGGTTTTTTCTCAGTCGGGATCACGGGCTGATCTTTTTCTTCGGAAAGTTCGGGCTTCGGTTCCTCCGGCACTTCCGGTATACGGTTGTCGGCTTTTGAAAGCTGCGACTCTTTCTCTATCGCTTCGTCTATATTGGAACCGAATTTCTTCGAAACTCCCTTCAGCCTGTCCTTAAGAGATTTAAACATGGATAATCAGTTTCCTGACTGCGCCTGGTACTTTTTGTAGAGATCTTCCATTTTTTTGGCGACATCGGACGCCTGTTTGCGGATCTCGGTTATCGTTTCGGATACCTTCTTCTCGAGTGCCTCGAGTTCGATTATCCTGTCTTCCAGATAGCTGACTGATTCGTCGCCGGTCTTTTCGACAATGACATTCGAGCCGATATTTACGAAAACATTGTCGGGTTCGAGTGCTTTCACTTTCATGGAAGCACCTCCGCCGATCTCAAGAAGCATCGTGTTGTCCGGTTGCGAGCCGATATTTTTTATCGTCTCTATCGCCGTCAGGGATTCGATTCGTCTTTGTTCCAGTATCTGCAGTTGTGCGGTGTAGGCTTCGGCCTGCTGCCCGAATTCATTGAGATACTGCTGGAGCATCTCAATCTCCCGGGGGTCGACATTATCCAAATTACTCACCATTAATAAGTTTGATACTGTCAATTTTGATATAATTTCTCTTTAATCTGTGTTTGCTCCCGAAAACATTATATGTGCTTTCGGTTGCCTGGATTTCGTTTGGAGCGGAGATCACTTTTGTAAAGGGCTGCCACTCCAGTCCGTTTTTAAAACTTCCTGTAACTTCAAAATTCTTCATGTCCATTTCAAACTACTCCGTTAAAATCCAAATACTTCTTCAATCCTTCCAAGTTCATAACCGCTCGTTGAGATGCCGGCAAGGTAGCTTTTGCTGTTTGCAAGGAGTCCGGTCCCTATGAGAGTGCTGCCCATGTTGACCGTTCCGGTTCCGACAGGCAGTTCCGTAATCTCTTCGATCTCGGCTATTTCCGTTGCCGATGCTCCGGGATTGAGTATGACTCCCCTGTTTGTCGCAACTGCGGCCATTCCTACGGTAGGTATTTTGCCGATGTTCATCATAAGAACCGGGACTTCGAGAAACTCCGATATCTTTTCGGCAGTTCTCTCGGAGGTCTCGGGGTGTACTGCGGCAAAATGATCGTTTGCAAGGATGATGTTTCCAGCGGCGTTCATGGTCCGCTCAAGAAGCATTACCTTACCGTACTTTTTGAGAAGATTGATCTCTTCAGTCGATGCAAGACCGCTGACAATCATCCCGTTGCTGTTTCCCGCAAGGAGGGACCCGATTATCGAACAGCCCTGTATTGTGGTCTGAACAACTTCAACACCCAGTCTTTTCTCCACGGAACCTATGTACTCCTCGGTTGCGTCCAGAGGGACAAATGCAACGTCCTCAAATACACGGGTGTATACGCCTATATGCTCGTCGCCTGCGAAGCTGATCGTTTCAACCATTTCACTCTTCGGCAAGTTCAGCCTGAACCTGGCCGTCCTCGAATTTCATTGCACGGATGCGGATCTTTCTTGGGGGTTTTTCACATCCGTGTTCCCATATCTTTTCGTTGATGCTCTTGTCGATTTTGATGTCTTCGCTTTTCATGTGTTTTGCAAGGAATTCCCTGATCTCTTTCATTGCTCTGGGGCTCCTCTTCCACCGCGGTGCTCTCTTGACATCACGAAGCGGTATGACATAGATCTGTTCCTTTAAGATATCTGCCATTTTTCATCACACCTTCAGTTTGCTTCTTCTCCAGTTGCGTCTCCTGGGATGGGATACAACATGCCTCTTCGTCTTAATCATTACCCATGCCGGCACGCGCCTGTTCTGTTCGCATGCCTTTGCAAGTCTTATTTTTCTCGCTTTGGTTACTTTACTCATTTTTACACACCCCTTAGCTCCGTAATGCCTTTCCGGTAACGAGTGACTGCTCATGGTGGCTGGGAAATATTTCGTAAGGATCGAGGCCTTGAACACTGAATGCTGTTCGGATTTCGTTTTCGTAATCGCCGTTCTCGATGGTACCTGTTTCACCGTATTCGACGGTGAAATATTTACCAGCGAGGTGGTTTACTTCACGTCTTCCATATCCAAGCAGAGGCCGCACGAGGGCGCATTGATATCTCGCTTCTATGCTCTGCACTTCGGCGTAATCAAGCATAGGAACACGGTCATTCAGCCGCGTTCCATCCCCTATAACATCGTATTCCCCTGAGAGGGAACAGATGGCGCTCCTGTGAACAAGGTTGATGGCAGAGTTCGGGAATCCGTCATTTACCATCATCTCCATTACTTTTTCAAGCAGTCCTTCGTCAAATACTCTTTTAATAAGCGGAAGTCCTAAAGCCTCAGCTGCCTTTTCGACACTCGGGATCTTTCTGTCGCCGTCGAATACGAATGTATTCAGTTCGGCTTCGTAATCCCTTGATATCATGAGGGCCGCAAGAGAACTGTCCTTTCCTCCGCTGAAGAGTATTCCGGCTTTCATAGTTTATGCTTACGAGTGATGTTAATCTCTCTTTTGTTCGGAATAAGCTGGTTTAAGATCGTCTTAAGCTGTTCGTCGCTGATTCGATCTCTTATACGGCCGCTCTGGGCAAGCATAATCAGCTGCTGCTCCACAGCCTGCGCGAATTCCGGTTTTGTCAGTTTGATGGTGTTTAAACGTTCCCGGGCTTCTGGCTCGAGGATCTTCATAAGCATCATATGCATCTGGGCTTCAGCCTGTTTCTGGCGGGCCATTTCCTCCTCCATTCCCTGCTGGTCCATCTGCTGCCTCTGAAGCTCCTGCATCTTTCTTCTGCGAATTTCCGCAAGTTCGTCGTCAACCATCTTTTTAACTCTCCTTTCAGTACTTTGCTATTGCCGGAATTGATTCGGCAACAGTTTCCTTCAGGCTGTTTGCTGCGCCGTCAAGGAATGACCTGCCTGCAGGGGATACTCTCCTTCCTTCAGGTGTGTTCTCAATGTACCCGGCCGTTTCAAGCTGCTGGAGGATCTTGCGTGTAACCGATCCCGATCCCTTCCTGAAACTTGAGGGCATCGAGCCCCTGTCCATTTTTCCGCCGTAGAAGGACCTGAGTCTCTGGACTCCTACGGGACCGTCGATGTACACTCTGCGAAGCAGTGATGCCGCACGTATGTACCACCAGTCTTCATCTTTCGGAGGCATCTCTTTGTGGACGCCTGTCTTTGCAAATCCTGCCCATTCCGGAGCTTCTATCGTGTCAAGCTCTTTGAGCTCGCCAGCCACTTTTCTGATAAGAAGATCCGGTGGGATATCATATACAGTTGTCATTTTCAACCACTCTCTAAATGATGCTAAAGAGACCATGCCTTGTCTTTCAAAAGCATGATTTTTTCACTGGAAATATCCTGAAACAACTGTTTCCGGGACAATTCGACGGGAATGGAAATCCACTTTTAATTCCCGTCCGTCAGATAATTTCCATAAGCAAATTAGCAGTCTCTATATATTTGACCGGTTAGCTATTATATATTTTCCAAAAAGAGATTTTGATAGAGTTGCTCTTGTGATTATTATTTATTTTTCGAGAGAATCATCGTCCTCCCTCTTTTCTGTATTAATACGGCACCTGCCATCCTGGCAACTTCTTCAGGATCGACCTCGCTGTTTCTGAGCCATTTGATCTTTATGATCTTTCTCTCCTTAATCTGCATTTTGATTTCATCTATTGTGCTCTCTGTGATCCCTTTTTTGCCAATCCATACCGTAGCTTTCAGCTGCTGCAGTCCTGCAGTCTTCTCTTCCTTCTTCATCTTCTTTCCTTTATCGGATATCTCCTGATATACCCGCAGTTCGTGCAGGTAAGTGTGACTTTTCCGCTGTTTATTCTCGTTCTTGTGTTGTTTCCGGGTGAGAAGAAGCTGAAGCATTTCCTGCAATAGCTGTGCCTGTAACGGTCAGGTATCTTCACCCTGTATTTCATCGCGATCTTTATCGCGAGAATTACATACCTGCCGGAAAGTGACGGATCTTTTTCATAGACTGCGTGAGCGGCTTCAAACAGTCTCTCGATCCTCTCTTCCGCGATCTTTCTTTCCGTGTTTTTATTCCTGCGTGGTGCCATAAGTTGTGACAATATGGTATCAGTCTTTCTTAGCGGAAAGAATTTTTACTTTCCTGTTCTCTATCCTCAGCAGGTCTTCACAGAACAGGGCAACGGATCTCTGGAGCGCCTTGTGCTCTTCTTTCAGGATTCTTTCTGCGAGGGAATCCTCGGTATCATCGTCCATTACGGGAACGGGACTTTGGGCAATTATTGCTCCGTGGTCCATCTCTTCGTCCACAAAATGCACTGTACAACCGGAAATTTTTACGCCGTATTCTATCGCCTGTTTATGGGCGTGAAGACCCTTAAACGACGGAAGAAGAGCCGGATGGATATTTATCATCTTTCCGGGAAACTGCCTGACGGTATCATCGTCGAGAAGCCTCATATACCCGGCCAGGACGAAAAGGTCTGCACCTGTCTCTTCCATCCTCCTGCGAAGCGCCGAATTGTAATCAGTTCGGGACCCGAAACTGCTGAAATCGATAACTTTTACCGGTATACCTGCTTTTTCGGCTCTTTCTATTGAGTATGCCGATGGATTATCGGTAATCAGGCAGCAGATCCTGCCTTTAATCAATCCCGAATCAACACCGTCGATTATTGCCTGAAAATTTGTACCCCTTCCTGAAGCAAGAACGGCGATATTTTTCATATCCATTATCATTGGCAGTCAAAAGGAATAATTATTCTGTGTGGGAATTCCCGGTGGGGATTATGAGTTTCACGTCGATGATCCTTCTTCCCCTCATCTTCATGACCCTCATCTCGATGTCCTGGTCTTCAAGTCTTATTACTTCCCCGCGTTTCGGGATGTGCCCGAGCCTGTCTATAAGAAGGCCTCCTATAGTTTCATATGATTCGTCGGTCGGGAGGTTGATGTTTAAGTCCTCGTTGATCCTGTCGACCCAGGCGCCCGCATCTATCAGGAATACGCCATCGTCGATCGTCTGGACCTCCGGTTCCTCCACGTCGAACTCGTCGAGAATGTCGCCGACGAGCTCCTCCAGTATATCTTCTATCGTGATTATACCAACATAGGTCCCGTATTCGTCGATTACCATCGCAAGATGGTTCTTCTTCATCTGGAGTTCGTTTAAGAGTTCGTCGATCTTCTTGCTCTCCGGGACGAAATGGGCTTCGTGCAGCAGATCGATTATTTTGGTATCGGTTTTCTTGTTGTATACTGCTGCGAATGCATCCTTTACATTCAGTGTCCCGATGATGTTATCCATCTGCTCGTGATACACGGGGAGCCTTGAGAATCCGGTATCGTTGAATATGCTTATCGCATCCTCGAGAGTGCTACCGTCGCTTATCATGATCACGTCGCCCCTCGGGGTCATTGCTTCTCTTGCATACGTGTCGGTGAACCTGAAGACGCGGTGGAGCATCTGGTGCTCTTCTTCTTCAATGGTTCCCGATTCTTCTCCGGCATCTATCCACTGCTTAATCTCTTCCTCCGTAACTATCGGGTGGCCGAGATTCTCTTCAATCCTGAAGAGCTTTTTGAAGCCGTCGTAGATCAGGATTACCGGAGTGAAAATGTACGAGAGCGCAAGGATTATTTTTGCAGAGAAAAGAGCGACCTTCTCCGGGTGCCTTGCTGCATATGTCTTCGGTCCGATCTCTCCGAATATAAGCATCAGGATGGTTACGAGTCCTGTTGCTATTCCGATACCGATATCCCCGTAGATATCAACCGCGATCGCCGTTGCGATTGATGCCGCAGCGATGTTTACGAGGTTGTTTCCGATAAGTATGGTTATCAGGAGATGGTCCGTATTGGACTTTATTTTTTCAAGTGCAAGGGATCCTTTCTTCTTCAGTTCAAGAAGCTGTCTGACCTTTGCATGATTTATACCAATTAGTGCGACTTCGGACGCGGAGAAAAAAGCGGACAGAATGAGGCACAAAACAAAAAGAAATATTCCTAAATTAGCTACGTTCATTTGTTCCACGCCGCCCCGGCGGCAGAATTTTTATTCATATTCAGATTTCTAATCAATAGTTGACCTGAGACAATAAAATTATTACGCTGATTCTGGTTATTATCACGGGAAATTGGGATTGGAATGATTATCAGTTGAAGAAACTTTTGATGTAACTGACGTCTTTTTTGACAATCGAGATCTTTTCTTCGGCAGTGGCCGTCCGATCAAGGTTCAGGTCCTCGAGTTCGAGAGTAAGGAACCCGTCATATCCCCTTTCCGAGAGATCGCCCATGATTTCTCCAATAAAGGGATCGTTGTCGAGCGGGAAGTGGTTTTTAACTCCGGAGTTCCTGCTGATATGTATATTGATGATCCTGTCAAATGCGGAGTTAATGAATTCCATGGCCTTTGTGTTATCGTTTGTAATGGCATGTGCGATGTCGAATGTAAAATAAAGCCATTCTTCCTGTTCGAGTATATCCTCCATCTGTTTCGGTTCGGAGAACAGCGAGTTGATCTTCGGGGGCATATTCTCAAGTGCGACCTTAACTCCGGTCTCAACTGCTGCGGTATGAACCCTGTCAATGTATCTTTGGAAACGCTCCATGTCTCTCTTTCCCGCCGGCCTCTTTGCAGTTCTTCTCCCGGGGTGAATCGTTACCACTTCCGCACCAAGTATTTCTGCAAGTCTTATCGCTTCGAGAGTATTCTTTGTCGAGACCTCGGCGACGTCAGGGTTCACCGAACATGGATTTAAGTCGAGAACAGGTGCGTGAATCGTGATGGATTCGAGTCCCGGATGTCTGCCGAAGATGTCTTTTATGTCCTCATGTTTTTTCCCGTGAAGCCAGAAGTCTGGAGTTTCGGGCCAGAATTCTATTGCATTGCATCCGGATTTTTCCACGAACGAGAATATTTCAGCACATAAATATTCATGAAAAAACATGCTTGAAACTGAATATTTTGGCATTGATTCAGAATTATTGATGATATCATATATAACTGATGCATCAGGGCAAAAAGAGGATTATATTTTTGATTTCAGGTATTGTGAATAGTATTCGATCTTGTTGAGCAGTGTTTCGGGGCTTCCGTAGTAGAAATAAATTGCATAGATCGTTATTCCAAGTATCAGTATAAGGACGATCAGGGGTATGAAGATTATAAGCGCGATATCCTTATTTCTGGCAGGCGAATACTCGGCTTTGCCTTCCTGTATCCGTCCGGCTTTTTTATAGGCATCGTACATCCCGAATATCCATACCAGAACCCCGGGTATGAAGAAGAAGAGCGAACCTATGGCAAAGCCGAAGAAGATCAGGAGGCCTTTTGAGAGTTTATCCCCGTTGTACATCTGTCCGAGTCCGGGGTAGAAAGCCGAGAGGATCAATGAAACCGCCGGGACCTTCAGCTGTACGTCTCCCGAAGGAAATCCCGAACCGCACTTAGTACAGAATTTATCTCCCTTATTTAATTTACAGCCGCAGTTGGGGCAGTATATAATTTCCATGAGATAATTATGATCAAACAGCCTTTAAATTCCTGTTGCATAATTCATATCATAAATCGCGACTCTATTATTATCGATGGACTGGTTCGGCATAGAGGAGGATTCCGGGGAGAATAAGATAAAGTCCGTCTCCGAGATCTCTGCAATTATAAAAAGCAGGCTTGATGATGATTCGCTCCGCGGGATCTGGATCGAGGGGGAGATGACAAACCTTAAGAATCATGCCTCGGGCCATCTGTATTTCTCCCTGACCGAATCGGTTTACGGGAGGGAATTCCTCATAAACTGTGCAATGTGGCGCAGTTCCGCCCGAGAGGTCTGTTTCAGGCCTGAAAACGGCATGAAAGTTCGTGCATACGGTTCGGTCGAAGTCTATGAGCCTCACGGCAAGTACCAGTTTATCGTTAGGGAACTGAGTGCCGCAGGTGCAGGCGACAAGCACCTCCTCGTCGAAAGATGGAAGAGAGAGCTTGCGGCGGAAGGTCTGTTCGATGAAGTGTTCAAGAAGGCGCTTCCGCAATTTCCCAGAAAGGTAGGAGTTGTGTCTTCTCCTTCGGGTGCAGCAAGGCGCGATATAGAAAATGTGATATCCCGCAGGTACCCCGTAGAGATTATTCTGTCGCCGGCACTTGTCCAGGGGGACAACGCACATGTTGATATCGCCAGGGCAATACGCCGCATCGACGGCCTTGTGGATGTTATAATCGTCGGAAGGGGCGGAGGCAGTTTTGAGGATCTGTTCCCGTTCAATCACCCGGACGTCGTAAGAGCGGTATTCGAATGCAAGACCCCTGTTGTAAGTGCGGTCGGCCATGAGATCGATTTCACGCTTGTCGATCTTGCAGCGGATGTCAGGGCTCCTACACCGTCGGCGGCTGCAGAGATTGTGGTCCCGGACAAATGCGAGCTGGAGAACCAGCTGAAATCATATGAAAAGACGCTCATGAACTCAGTGACCGACAGGATCACGAGGGAGAGGGAATTGCTCGAGGGTTTCAGGCTGAGGCTGCAACCGAAAAAGTTTGAACAGCTGATTAATGAAGAGTTCCAGAGACTTGACGATCTCTTCGGCCGCCTGAATCATTCGATGAACGGTTATATTGAAAGGCAAAGGATGTCCCTCGGGCTTCTGCAGACTTCACTGGCGGCATCGGACCCGAAAAAACCGCTTGAAAGAGGTTATTGCATAGTCCGGAAGAATGATTTTGTTGTGAGATCTGCGGCCGATCTATTCGGGGATGACCGGGTTGAAATAATCCTGAAGGATGGAGAATGCGGAGCGGTTATAGAGGATGTGAATCATGGAAAAAACGTATGAAGAGCAGATAAACGAATTGAAAGAGATTATCGGTAAGATTGAGAACAGGGAGGCTGGCCTTGAAGAGAGTCTCACTCTCTACAGGCGCGGCATGGAGATTCTTCAAAGCTGTGAAAAATACCTGGAAGATGCGGAACTGAAGGTGACCGAACTTCAGGATTCAGCCGGACAGTAAGTATAACGGTAATCTCCGCGCCTTCCTGTATCTTTTTTATAATATCGCGCGGGATCTGCCCGGCTGTACAGTCTGAATATATCCCGACGGTTCTTCCGCACGTAAAACTGCTTCTTCTCCAGACAAGGTCTGTTTCATGTTCAAGAGTAATTCCTGCCGAACCAAACGAGCGGACCTGAAAATGCGACCCCCCGACCTCGAAGACGGCAGTCAGTTCGGATCTTTCGTCAGCAAGAATTTTTTTGAATTCGTCCGAGAGATCTTTTGCCCCTTTGTCCGAAGAAACGCCTATTATGCATGTACCGGTTCTTGAGACCTCGGGCTCCTTTGTGATCTCGAAAGTCGATCTGTGTGTCCCTGTAACATTCGGATGCCCCCTGCAACGGATTATTTCAACTGCTTTTAATTCTGTAATCTCATTGCACGGGTAAGGGTCAGACATTTTGAATAAATTTGGTCTGCAAGAATATATTTCATATTCTGCCTACATTATAAGGTAATGAATTCCGAATTTTTTTGTCCTTCGTGTGGGGAGGAAACCGATCATGAGATCCTGAAGGAGGGCAGCGATCTGCTGGTGCGCTGCAATATCTGTGGGAACGTACGCCATGAAGAAAAGCCTAAAGTGCCGAAAGAAATTACGATAAAGACGATCGTAAGCGGGGAAGGCGAGTCTGAAAAAGGCATTGTCGAGATGTTTGAGGATGAAATCGTCGAAATAGGAGATATTATTGTAGCTGAAGTCGGCGACGAACCTGTAGGAGTCGAGGTGACCGGTATAGAGTCCGGCCCAAGGCGTCTTACAAAGGCGAAAGCCTCGGATATAGAGACCCTCTGGACACGGATCGTGGAAAAGGTCGTAGTGCGTGCCTCCGTTCATGCCGGGTGGAAGACAATTCCGATTTATATTGAAACAGATGGTGAGAGAGACTTCGCGGTCGATGAGGTCTGCAATGAGGAGGGTCTTCGATTCAGGATAACGCATATCAAACTCAGATCGGGATCGGTCATGAGAAAAGAAGGCTGGAAGGCCTATGCAAGGAAAATAAAGCGGATATACGGCACAAAGGTTTAATTTTTTTCAGATCTCTTTTTTTGGGTGATTTGGAAAACCAGGACTCCCATCCCGTCTGGGATTGGACCTCTTTTGTGTATCTGATGTGGCCTGAAAACCTGTAATTTGAGCTTATTTTTACGTTTTAATCAGGGTTTTGGGAACCTATTTTAAAACTCGTCAATATGTGGATTTTAGGCTGATTAAACCTAAAACTGCAGGGATATAACGGCCCGTTATTGCCCTGTTTTTTTCAGACGATGTATATATCAAACAGGCAGGAGATCGTGGAGTACAGCGCTTCTGTGTGGATGCAAAAAATTGTGATTTCCGTCTTTTTTAGGCTCTATTTAAGTTTTACTTTACAATTTACCTGTTCATATCAGGTCATCCACGGAAAAAATATCACCTGATGTTTTTTTTACCGACCTTATTAAAAACGAATACAGCCCCGGTATATCAGACAAAAAATGAGACTCCGGGGATGTTCTTCCCCTGAATTTTAAAAATGTGAATTTTAATTTATATCTGTTACCTTGATCTCAGCCAGGGCATATCCGTACCTTAGTGTTACGGAATCGTTTGTCTTGGCAATGATAACGGAAGGCCTGATGATCTTTGTTGCATTAACGGATTCGTTGAAATTCCCACTTAGATCCGGGAACATGAGCATGCCTACCGCGATTTCTGAGAAATTCATACCTTCCACGCTGTCGAAATCTTCGGCGGAAATATTGTATGTAAGGGTCGGAGCAAATTCGAGGTCTATCTGTTTGACATCATTCGTGTGCATGTCTATTACGTCACTGCTCATTGCGTCGACTTCAAGATCAAGGAGCGCATACTCCGTGTTTCCAAGATAATACTGGTATACTGAGACCGGGATTATATTGTCAGACTGGAGGCTTCCTGCCTGAAGCTGCAGGGAGCTCGTATATGCGACAGGAATACCCTGTTCATATGCATCCTGTACAACATATGCATCCGATGAAACTATCGGGTACCCTTCCTCGTAGTACAGCGTATAATCCACAGTGACGATATCTCCTGCTTCGGCTTTCTTGAATATTGAGAAGAATGAAAACGACAGACTAAAACCGATTACGCAGGCCAGAAGAATGACGACAATAAATGCACGCGAGAGCAGCTTTTGCCAGTCCCTATCCTTCTTTCGTGGCTCCTTCCTTTTTTTGGACATCCTTTATAAATTTGGTCTATCTTCTGATAAATAGTTTCATATTTTTTATTTTGTCGTTGGATGGAGATAATTGCCATTTGGATCATAATTAAATATGATTGACGCTAACAAAGGGTTAGGCTATAAGCCGGAAGCAGGAGGTGCAGTAAGAATGATAAGAAGACGTATGTATCCTGTATACTCGATTTGGAACGAGATCGATGAACTTATGAATATGATGGAGAACAGGCTCTCTGAATCATTTTCGGGTGAGAATTTTTCCTCAAACCGGATTAAACCTGTTATCTCGGGAGAATGCCGCGTCGATGTAATAGATCATGACAATGAGACATATGTTGTAGCCGATCTTCCGGGTGCAGAGAAAGATGACGTCCGGATCAGGCTCGTAGACCCAAAGACGTTGGAAATATCCTGCAACAGGGAGAAGAAGATAGAGGAGGAGGATGAAGAGAAGGGATACTATCTCAGGGAAAGAACATACGGCGAGATGATCCGCCATGTGTCGCTTCCCGTGGAAGTATCTGAAGACGGCGCAACTGCGTCGTTCAACAACGGCGTCCTTGAAGTTCACCTGAAAAAGATCGCCCTTGGAGCGGGCGGTAATATAGAGATAAAATAATTTTTTTTATTTGAAAATCACGTCGTAATTTACACGACACTGTCCTTAAAATTTTTGTTTCATGAATGTTTTTTCCGAATTATTCAAGTCGGTTTAAAACAATTCTATTCACAATGGATAAAAAGAAGGTCAGGGATTATATGACCTATGACGTCGTGACCATCGATGTAAACGGCACGGCAAAAGACGTTATAGAGACGATCAAAGTCACACATCACGACGGATTTCCTGTTGTGGACAATAAAAAAGTTGTCGGGTATATTGCGGCAAGAGATCTCCTGTTCGTGTATCCCACGTCTCCGGTGGATAGGATTATGAGCAGGCACCTGATCGTCGCGGACCCCGATATGAGTATAAACGATGCAGCGAGGGTTATATTCAGGTCCGGCATCCAGAAGCTTCCTGTTGTGGACGAGGACGGCAACCTGATGGGAATTATCTCGAATGCGGATGTCATCAGATCGCAGATCGAGCACGTATCTCCTGAAAAAGTCTATAAATTTATTGAGACGCTGAAGATCCTGCACGATGTCAATCCTACACTTACAAAAGAGATCGTGTCCGTCGACAGCCTGCTTCCTACCCAGTCGAAGATCTACGAAGACGAGCTTGAAGGAAGAATATACGAAATAAAGAAGGGACTTGCCGAACCGATCATCGTTGTAAGGAAACCCGGAAAACTGATCCTTGTCGATGGCCATCACCGTGCCGTTGCCGCGAAGAGGATGGGAATAAAAGAACTTGATGCATATATCATAGAGATCGGGGCCGATATCGAACTGGGCCTGGAAAAGACCGCCCGCGAGATGAACCTGCATACGCTTGACGATGTAAAAGTCCTGGATTATGCACGCCATCCGTTAATGGCGGTTACCCACAGGCTGGTCAGGCACGGATAAGGATGATTAGCTCTTCGCAGTTTGACGCGTTTTGGCAACCCCGGCACCGGCGGCCGAGCCGCCGGACGGCCCCTGCCCAGGGGCCTTGCCTGAAGAGAACCTTCTCACGGCACGCCCAGGAGACCGGCAAGGGTCTCCTGAGCTGTTGAATTTAGTTTTTACATGAAAATCACGTTGAGATTTGCATGAAATATTTTTTCCCATAAATTTTTTTGGTATATTTCGTTCCGTGCACGACATGAATTTACCGCGTCTCGCGGCGAGGGGTTGCCAAAAGTAGTGAATGGAAAGCCGGAAAAAAAGATCTATGAGCCGTTATATGACGTCTCAAAATGATCATTCAATACATTCTCTTTTACGACGCAGTTCTCTTCGATCACAACCTCGGGCCAGATCCTCGTGCCCGAATGAAGAACCGCTCCGTCTTTCAGCACCGCCCTGGGGCCTATCACCGTATTATTCTCGATATTGCACCTGACTCCGATCTCTGCGTCGTTGTCGATTATACTGCCGCTTATCGTTGTATTTTCATCGATATCCACATTATTGTAGATGGATGAAGAGAAGATCTTGGAATTATTTCCTATGCTGCAGCATTCTCCAAGACTTGTGTAGGGACCGATCAGTACATTGTCTCCGATTTTTGTACCCGACCCTATGGAAACGGGACCGATGATCCGTGTATTCTTACCAATCTTCACAGAATCTCCGAACTGTACCGGGCCTACCACGCTGCCGCCGGTTATCGACACGCTCCCGCTTATATTCGTATAGCGCATCTGGTTGAGTTTCCATTTTTCAGCTTCACGGAGTGATCTCGGACTTCCTACATCGGTCCAGTTTCCTCTTGCAAGCCACCCTCCGATGTTTATTCCCGAGCCCATAAGTTTAGGGAAGAGGTCCTTTGCGAAATCGTACTTCCTGTTTTCCGGGATGTGATCGAATATCGAGGGATCGCATACATATATACCGGTACTTGCGAGGTTTGAAAAGATCTCTCCCGGCGACGGCTTTTCATAAAACCTCATGATATGGTAATTCACATCGATCTCGGCGATTCCGTATTCGCATGGATTGTCTATGCTTATCAGGCCTATGGAGACCATGCTGTCGCCCTTGAGATGATCGCGGTAAAATTCCAGCAGGTCTATGTCCGTTACATGGTCCCCGCCGACGACAAGAAAAGGGGAGTCGTTCAGGTATTTTTCCGCATTTTTGACGCTGCCCGCAGTTCCCAGCTTTGTCTCTTCGCGGACATATGTAATATTCACTCCCATCAGTGAGCCGTCTCCAAGCGCCCTTTCGATGTCGTCGCCTTTATAGCCGATCGTAATCACAACGTCTGTAAATCCCAGATTAGACAGGTGACTGACAAGGTGTTTTATCGACGGGGTATTGACAATCGGGATGCAGGGTTTAGGCCTTTCAAATGTGAGTGGACGGAGCCTTGTGCCTTCTCCGCCGCACATTATGCAGACTTTCATGTTATCTGAATGTTTTTATTTATTCTAATATATCAGAATATTGAATTTTTAGATTTTGTTTGAAAATCACGTTGTGATTGCTATAAAAGTAAAGTCTGGACCCTTTAGATTTCCTACCCGAATTCAAATAGACTTTTTGGCTATTTGTTGTCTCATGTCTTTCTCCGGCAACCTTGGCACCGGCGACAGGGCCACCGGACGGCCCCTGCCCAGGGGCATTGCCCGAAGATAATCTCCCCCTGGCACGCTCAGGGAACCGGCAAGGGTCCCCTGAGCTGTTGAATTTAGTTTTACATGCAAATCACTTTGTGATTTACATGAATCAGTGCATGAAACTTTGTTTCATGAACGTTTTGTTTGGAAATCCCGGTTGAGACTTTTTAGATCCTTTGTTTTTGTCCCAAAAAACTTTGTTTCATGAACGTTTTTCGGCACTCATCAATGCTTTATAATGGGTATAACCAAATATTCGTTAATGAATGAATTTGTCTGCACGCTTTGCGGCAGGTGCTGCATGGGCATGGGCAGGTACGTCAAAGTTACAGGGGTTATGGGTCCCGGCAGATATGCGGTCCGGCATGACCTGTCAAACGAATTATTCTATGCTACTGTTGACAAAAATTTCAGGGGCAGAATCGATCCTCTTAACAGGGATACACCCGCAGAATGGTGCCCCTTTTTAATGGATAAAGACGAAAACGGAAATTATTACTGTTCTATCCATGCTTCCACCCCCACTTTCTGTAAAAAATATAAGTGCTGTACATGCAGGATTTTCGGAAGCGACGGAAGTCCGGTCGGGATGATAAAAGGGAGGTCCACCATCGCAACGGACGATAAGGAGCTTGAAAAGTTATGGGATTCTGCCGTAAACTCCGTCCTGGATCTTGAACTTAATGAACAGAAAAAGAAGATCGTTGAGATAATGAAGGATTCAGGTTACGATGTCAGATATTTCGAATGACGGCAGGACGCGTGTCCTGGAAATTGAAAAGGGTGAGGTCCAGTGCCTCCCCAAAAAGAGAGAGTCAATCGATAAGTGCAGGTTCTGCGTGCATTCCAAAAGATTCCGGGAGGCAGGTGTCTGGAAAACTTCTCCTGCAAGAGCATACTGTACATTATGCAGGAGCAATGATTCGGTTGATTTTGAAAAGGCTGACGCAGTCGAATGTGACGATATGAAAAGTGAGGGTTACAGGAGTATCCTGAATATTATCAGTTGATATTAAAAAATCCCTTCTTTTTGGGTTTTTCATCTTTTTCCTGCAGGATATTGTCCATCTGTTTGTTGTTTGATACCGCGATCGTCCTTATGTCATGCATCTGGTTCTTGATCTCCTGAATCATCTTCTGCATATTGTCGAGATCTTTCCTTATTTTGTAGAATTCTTCGTATGATCTCTTGTTTTCACTTTTTATCTCCCCTCCGCCTTCCGTGAAGTTGATTCCTGCTTCGACAAGTTCCAAAATCGCCTCTTCCCTCTTAATTCCCCTCGATTTTGAATATTTGTCAATTCTCTCCATTATATCGGGATCAACCGAAAAAGACTGCCTCATTACCACGTTTCCCACTTCCTCATATTCGGTATTATGATGTAAACAGGTTATGACGATTCATTTATTAAAATGATCGAGAATTGCACAGGTGTCAATACTTTCTTCAAAAGAGTGAACAAGTTTATCGAATGCAGATTCGATACCGGATTTTTCTGATTCGTTAATCCTGAAATCAAGGCCTTTTTGTTCGTACAGGTAACTCATTAATGCGCAGACCACATTTTCATTATTGAACAGCCCGTGCATGTAGGTGCCTATAATCACACCGTCGGGCGATACCACTCCCTCGCCTTCAAATGCCTCCGTGACTCCTTCTCCAAGTTCCGTTTTGCCCATATGTATCTCGTAGCCGGATGCCTCATCGATCCGCGAGAGAATCGGCCCTTTCCCAAGAGATCTTCTCCTGACTTTTGCTGTGGTTTTTTCATATTCGAGAAATTCGGTTTTTATATCCAGAATTCCGAAACCTTCTACTATACAGGGTTCTCCGGATTCTATTCCTGAATCTTCGATCACTCTTCCGAGCATCTGGAAGCCGCCGCATATTCCGAAGACCGGGATCTTCTTCTCGATCAGTGATCTCAGTTTCCGGTCGAATCCTGAAATTTTAAGGATATTCAGATCGTCTATGGTGTTTTTTGTCCCGGGAAGGATCAGGCAGTCGATATCTTCAAATGAATCGGTCGGATTCAGGTATAGTATCTCCGCGTATCTTTCAAGGGGCTCGAAATCGCTGAAATTTGAGATCTTATCAAGCCTGACAACTCCGATCTTTACCGGTTTATCCCCGGAATTGTGCTTTAATTTGTCCTGTATCGAGAGGGAGTCTTCACTCGGAAGTTCTATGTGGGAATAGGGCAGTACGCCGAGAACTTTTATCCCGGTCTTTTCTTCGATTATCGATATTCCTTTCCTGAATAAATCCGGATCGCCCATGAATTTGTTGATTATGAAGCCGACGACATTTTTTCTGACATTATCGGGCAGGAGCTGATATGTTCCGATCAACTGCGCAAAGATACCGCCTCTTTCGATATCGCCGACGAGAACGATGGGGATATTCAGTCTTTCTGCAAGCAGGATGTTCGCAATATCCCTGTCATAAAGGTTCATTTCGGCAGCCCCGCCCGCTCCCTCTACGACGATGTTTCCGAATTTTTCTTCGAGTGAATAATAGGATTTCAGGGCCGTTTCAAGTAAGTGCCCGGTCTCGTTATAATATTCTCCAATTTTTATGTCCTTGTAGGGCCTGCCGAGAAGCACTATCTGGGAGGTCCGGTCGCCTTTCGGCTTAAGGAGGATCGGGTTCATCTCAGCCGCCGGCTCAACACCTGCCGCCATTGCCTGTATAGCCTGTGCGATGCCGATTTCCAGGCCATCATCAGTGACATATGAATTAAGGCTCATATTCTGTGATTTGAAAGGTGCGCAGGTATAACCATGATTATAAAGCATTCGGCAAATCGCAGCGACAATGGTGCTTTTCCCCGCATGAGAGGAGCTCCCCAGGACCATCAGTGACATTATATTCATTAAATCTGTGCTAAAGCTAAATAAATTGATATAATCGGATGCGTATGCCGCCTGGCATCAATAATTTGCGCGTATAGGCATTTCTCACCGGATTGTCGGTATTTTTCCATATTTTTTTCCGTTATGGATGCCCTGCCGCAGCCGGTTTGTTCTGAAATCATGCTAACAAATATATAATCAGATTTGTAAGGTACAATGTAATGACTGGTGGTATATGTCCAAAATGTGGACTGCCAAAAGAACTGTGTATTTGTGAAGAAGTCGCAAAGGAACAACAGCAGATTAGCGTTAAGATCAATAAGAGGCGTTACGGCAAAGAAGTAACAATAATCGAGGGACTGGATCCCTACGATATCGATTTGGATGAATTGCAGAAACATCTGAAAGGAAAACTTGCCTGCGGCGGCACTGTTAAAGGCAATTCAATCGAACTTCAGGGCAATCACCGTGAACGCGTAAAGAAACTCCTGATGGACAGGGGTTACAAACTTGAAAATATAAGTTAGTTTAACATGAAAATCACGTTGTGATTTACATGAAACAGTGCATGAAATCTTTGTTTCATAAACCTTTTTTTCAGATGAAGAACCTGAACGAAATCCATGCGATTATCAGCATAATCAATGAATATTTCAGACCGGCTATTGCTCTTCCTTCACCCATCTGACCTGCTACAAGTCCGGAGAAAAATGCCTGGATCATTGCGGCATGGGAGAACAGCCTCCTGTAGAAGTCCATATCTATGGCTCCACCGAAGGAGAGTCCGGAGGTGTCTGTTCCAGAGGATGCAACTGCCGCTCCCGCTTCGGCCATGGTGTCGAGGAACGTACTCGTCATAATCGCAATTACCAGAAGGAAGACGAGAAACGATACAAGAACTATTACGATATAGATCAGCATATTGTTCCGCCTTTCGGTTGCAAGACTGACGAATTCGTATGAATCGTTTGCAGCGGCTCTTAGCACCTCGCTTACATCTCCGCCGGCCTGGCTTGCCTTTGCGATAAGATCCACACTTCTTTTCGCGAGTGGAGTCCCCAGCCTTTCGCCGAACCTGTGTATGGCGTTTACAAACGGAATATTCCACGAGACTTCGTTGTCGAGCTTCTTTATATATGGTGTGAGGGTCCCATAATCTCCGTCCGAAACGGTGTGGATGGCATTCGGGAGTGTCATTCCGCTCTCGTTCATCCCTGCGACATCCCTGAAGAAATTCGGCAGCGCAACCTCGATATTTCGTGTTCTCCTCGATTCTTTTGTATCGAGAAATGCAAGAGGTATGAGCATTATGAGGATTGTGATCACGAAGATATCGTCAATTAATGTCGAATTGAGCAGGGAGTATATTCCATAGTTCGATATGACCGATATAAACCCGAAGACGAAGAAAAGCAGCGCTATCGGTGCGGAGACGATTAGGATATTTTCAGGTTTTTCAGTCAGTACTTTTACCGGATCTTCAAGAATTCTGTTGAACCCTTCCCTTCGTTTCCTCTTTGAATCGATCTTTTCAAATATCTCGATCTGTTCCAGGTCTTTTTCCCCGGGGATGGCATCTTCAGTTTTTTTCTTCCCAAATAGTCCCATTTTACATCTCCGGAGTCATTGCATCAATTAAAATCACGAACATTATACTCCCCAGAGGAATTATCCCGTATATTACGACGTACAAAAACATGGGGCTCGAAGTACTGCTGATTGTCGACATTATAGACTGCAGGATAATCAGGAAAAGTGTTCCTGCGACAAGGGCGGTTACATACGATTCGGAGATAAGTCCGAGAGTATCGAGGAAGGTCTTTTGCGTCTGCCGGTTCTCTTTCATGTACTGCTCCGATTTGTTCCTGAAATATTCCGTAAGATTGCTTCCGCTCGAGATGCTTGCAATTGCGCCCTGGAGGAAGTCCCGCATTCTGTCGCTGGGGGTGTACTGGCCCGCCAGTCTCAGGGCGTCCAGCAGGTCCTTTCCGAAGACGTCGATCTCTCTCGTTATGTACCTGGCCTCAACCGCACTTTCGCCGTAGATTTCGCTGTTGCCGAGGAGCCTGAATACTTCTGCAGGCGTAATGCCCGCTGTCGACATGGCGGTAATGTAATTTATTGCGTACGGAAGTGTGCAGTCGATGTTTCTCCTTCGGTCGCCGGCAAGGATGGTGGGATATATAAGAAAGATCGAATATGTCAGTCCGCCGACTACAGCCAGCGATACGATCAGAACGAACACGGTGCCTAAAATCAGGCTGTATTTGCTCATTTCAATAAAAATATCCGGGACGTTTCCCTTATACACGAAAATCTCGGGAAGCCTCAACAGGTATGTAATCAGCGAGAAGAGGATTGCAGCCATCAATCCTGCAATGATCGATGAGAAGTAGGCGGTTGAAATATAGGCCTCATATGGAGTTTTCATCCTGGCCCTGATCATATCGTTTCTCAGGGTGAGATAGTCTTCTCTCTTCCTTTTCGCCCTTTTTCCGAATATCGAGAAGCAGAATCTCTCATAACTGTTCATAAAGCTCACTCCTCACGAACTTAATTATTGCATCGGGGTCCCTGAAATAGGACATGAGAACCCGGCCGACATCCTTGTAGTTGCGAAGGTTTTTAATTCTCATCCATTCGAGAATCTCCTGCCTTCTCTTCAGCTCCTCCTTCATCCTGTCGTCATCCCAGCCTTTTTCCTCCATAATCTCTTCGAGAATGTACGATTTTCCTGAATACCTGATCTCGTCGGTCGAAGGATGCCATTTGAAGACTTCATTGGTAATCAGCTCCTTCGTCCTGGGATCGATATCGAGAACTTCGATCAGCTGTTTGTTCCGGCGAATACGTTTACCACTTATTCTGGCCTGCACCTGGACGCTTACAAGATCGAGGGCGTTTAACATATTCCTCGGGACATTCAGGGGCGGATTTTCAAGACGGTGGACGACGCTGGCGACAGAATCCGCATGCATTGTTGCATACGTTACGTGACCGGTACTCATCGCCTGGAACAATGTCAGCGCCTCCTGGCCTCTGACTTCTCCTACAAGGATATATTCGGGCCTCTGCCTCAGTGCAGCTCTCAGGAGTTCGTACATGTCGATTGTGCCTTTTCCGTCTGCATCGAAAGATTCACGTGTCACACTCGGAATCCAGTTCTTATGCGGCAGTTTCAATTCCCTCGTATCCTCGAGCGTGACGATCTTTGCCAGCGGTGGAATGAACAGGGATATTGCATTTAACGACGTGGTCTTTCCCGAAGCCGTACCACCGGCAAATATGCACGATTTTCCCGCCTCAACGGCAATCCAGATGTAGGCGATAGAAAGTGGTGAGAATGTTCCCCACTCCGTAAGATCTGTCGGGGTAATCGGCTCTTCCTTGAATTTTCTGATGGTAAACGTGGAGCCGTGAGCCGTAACCTCTGTTCCGAGAGTCATCTGAATCCTCGATCCGTCTGCCATTGTCGCATCGAGCATGGGTTCCGCTATCGATATGTATTTGCCCGCCCTCTGTGCAAGCTTTGTTACAAAAGAGTCGAGATTTGAAGCTTTGTAATACATGAGGTTCGTCTGTAAAGATTCGTAATTTGAGTGGAACACGAAGATTGGGGTGTTCAGGCCGTCGCATGATATATCTTCGATGTACTTGTCGTGCATAAGGGAGTCGATGAGGCCGTCTCCAATGAAATTCTTATTGATGCTGTAGATAATCTTCTCTCTTTTCTCCGGAGTTAGTTTTATACCGTAATCGCGGAGAATCTCAAGTACCGCTTTTTTGAGTATGTCTCTGGCTTCATCCGGGCTGATCGATTTCGTATTGACATCCAGGGTTTCAAAGAGTCTCTGTTCTATCTCGGCATACAATTCCTTTTCGGCATCGTTTAACTCAGGTTCGAGAACATTGTAGAGATATTCGTTTGAATTTTTGTCATATGTAATCCTGACATATGCATACGGTTCGTTGATCGGATATAATTCAACGTCTTCAATCCCCTCCTCCGCCCTGAATTCAAGATCAACCAGGCTTCCGTGAATATTAGGATCGTACTCGTCAACTTTGGCCGATACATCCTTGACCTTGGAGAATAATTTTTTCTTTTCCTTTTTACGCTCTTTTTTATTTTCTTCTTCCAGAGTCTCATCGATTTTCTGGAGAGAGATCTTCTTCTCGAATATCTGGTCGATCCTTGAAAGGACTTTTTCCCTGTCTTCAGCCTCGAAAGCCGGTTTTCGTGTTTTAATCTTGAATTCCTCTATCTCGAAGGTAGCGCCTTCGGGAAGGATGAGCCCGGAAAAGTCTTCGGCGTACTGGTCGATTAATACAACTCCAGGCTTCTCTGTTTCGCCGGAATCTTCAGACCATTGCGTCTTTTTAGCCTGGGGACGTTTTTTTGCCGGATTATTATCAGGTATATCTTTTTCGAAAATTATCTCCGTGGGCAGCTCCTCCGTATTTTCAGGGGGCTGCTCCGGCTTCTCTTTTTCGCCGGAATCTTCAGACCATTGCGTTTTTTTAGCCAAGGGGCGTTTTTTTGCCGGATTGTTATCAGGAATATCTTTTTCGGCAATTATCTCCGTGGCCAGCTCCTCTGTATTTTCAGGGGGCTGTTCCGGCTTTTGGACTACAGGCTGTTTTTCAGGCTTTTTTGTGACGGAGTCGATAATCTCCTGGAAGGATCTTGTTTTTTGGGCGAAGATCCCGGGTTTTTGCAAGGGCTGAATAATATCTTTCCAGTTATCCGTTTCGTCTTCAGCAATCTCCTTTTTTTCTTCAGTGAAGATCACAGGTTCGTTTATTGAATCCGTATCCTCTTCTTCAAATAAAGTTGGGCTGTCATATTGTCCGTGTTCGCCATCATTGCTCTGCTGTTCCGAGCTTTTCATCAGTTCAAATATCTTTTTCAGCTCCGCAGAACCGTCGTTATTTGTTGTCCCGGGAGAACCTGTTCTCTCATCCTTTTTTTGTTCCTTAAAATTCAGAAGATCTGAGAAATCATCTTTCTTCTCCGGAGCAGGAGGCACTATCTTTGAAGACTCCCTTTGGATCTCTTCTTTGGGACTTATGGGCTGAAAAAGATATGATTTCTGTTGAGATGCTTTGTTCTCCCTCTTTTCCGGTTGAAATTTTGATAAAAGAGTACTTAGATCGTCGTAATCCTGATCTGCTGTTCTGCCCGGAATATTTTTTTGTGTTTCAGGTTCATTTTCTTCAAATAACAGCTTCTCATATCCTGACTCTTCAGATCCCGTATTGCCTGGTGATTCGGTATCATCCGTTGATTTCTGCTTTTTGAATAATGATCCGAATTTATGCTTATTGTTCTTTTTATCGTCCATAAACTGCTGCACCTCCTCCCAATTTATATTTCCAGGTTGAAGACCGCGTCTCTTCCCGGCTGAATTATCTCGTATTTATGTTCCCTATTTTCATTGTCGGTAATTGTACAGTCATATTTCCCTTTATGCAGAACAAAGGAGACATGCCCTTCTCTGGATGTTGTATCCAGAAGTCCGGTGTCTCCGATCCTGAATATTTTTACCTTAAGGCCCTCTGCAGGGAGTCCTTCGTGCGTTATAATGAGTGTGATTTTTGCAGGTTTCAGGCTGAATTTGGAAAATTCAGGCAGGTCACGTGTTTTTTCGGTCTCCATCAGATGGCTCTTTTCATAAATCCTGGATCTTGCAGAGATAGACTCAGCCAGGTTTTTATCAATCAGAAATAACCTGAAAGAACCGTTTTTATCAATATTATATACAACCTTATCCCCGAACATCATCCCGTGGCCGTCAACCTGTATCGCTCCCTCTCCTTCGCCGTTTACAAAAACCAGTATGCAGGTGCTCTTCCCCCTGGTCTGAACTGCAAGGGCATGATATTTTTTTTCACCAATTATCCCGTTTAGATCACTAAAATTAAATTCACCGGCATAATTGGCATCATTTAAAACCTTTTCAAATAATTCAATTATTTCCATAAATCCCCGCCCTTATGTCCCCCCGGTTATGGACTGAATCAGAAATATTCTATTCCAGATAGAAAGGTTTCTGATACAATCACATTTGAAGATATCTATTACCAGAATAATTTCAAAAATAAACACTAAAAATAAGGTCTTGTTAAACAATTAATGTTTGATATATGACTGAACTTCTTATTATTTCTTCACTGGCAATTGCAATCACATTATTTTATGCCTCATATCTGGACATTAAACAGAGAAGGGTTCCGTTTGTGACGTGGATTCCTGCAATTGTCGTTGCAGGTGCTCTGGTGATTATTTTTTACTATCTCAACTACGGTCAGTATGCCGGGATCGGCATTTTGCAGTTCTCGATCCTTCCTTTTATAATTGCACTTGTGCTGCTCTTTTTAGACTGGGCATATACTGTTTATATCAAAAAGGTTGACAGTTCCGAGCTCGACAGAAAGATCCTGGCGGAGACATATATCTCGTGGTTTTTATTATCAATACCCTCCTCCGTTCTGGTATTCAGCTATTTTACCGGCTATATCAACTTTTTCTCAATATTTGCATTAATCTCGTTTATCTTCTGCATCTTCCTCGAGCTGATCTCGGTTATGCATCTCTGGGGTGGAGCCGATTCTACGGCGATGATAATAATTTCTTCCACGATCCCTTTCTTCCCGGTTGTACCCTTATGGGGTTATCCGGAGGTGACATTCTTCTTCCCGATGAGCGTAATGCTCAATGCGGTATTGTTGAACCTTTCAGTACCCGTGGGATTGTTCATCTATAATGTCCTGAAAAAGAACAGGGCTCCGCTGAAGTATATGTTCATCGGCTACCCTGTTCCGGGGAAGGACATAACTGATCATTTCGGGTATATAATCGAAGAGTTTGAAGAAAACGGCGATCAGATCGAGAGGAAGTTCCTGAAGTTCAGTTCATCAATCGGCAGAATGGTCTCGGGAAAAAGGAGGATGTATACCCAGGATTTCCGGAACAATCCTTCCGAATACAAAAAAGAGCTGGAACTTTACAAAAAGGCCGGTTCTGTGTGGATCAGTTTCGGGGTTCCGTTTATCATTCCCATACTGGCAGGTTTCCTGTTCACGTTTTTTATAGGTGATATATTCAGTTTATTATTGCAGATTGCCGGAGTTGTATAATGCTGAAAATAAATTTTGACGATAACGGCCTTGTTCCTGTGATTGCACAGGATGCGGATTCAATGGAAGTCCTGATGCTTGCATATGCAAATCAGGATGCAGTTAATAAGACAGTCGCCACGGGTTATGCACATTATTATTCCCGGAGCCGGGGAAAGATCTGGAAGAAAGGCGAAGAGAGTGGCAATGTCCAGGAGATTGTGAGGATACTTGTCGACTGCGATGAGGATACCCTCGTCTACCAGGTCAGGCAGAAGGGAAAGGGCGCATGCCATACAGGCTATGAAAAGTGTTTTTACAGGACAATAGACGGTGAAGTGGTGGCAAAAAAGATGTTTGATCCTGGTTTGATTTATAAAAAGAATGACAAAAAATTAAAATCTCCGTAAATGGCGGATGAATCACTTCAGCGGAACCATATGTCCGGCAGATTTCCGGCTTTTTATTTTTCATGATTTTTAATAAAAGTATAATTAATGATTAGCAACATGAGTTTAATGGTGGTTTTTTAATGAAACTTGTACCAGATACCAGCGTCGTTATAGACGGACGCATCACCTCGATGATTCAGGATTCGGGTGAATATAAAGGGGCCACAATAATTGTTCCGGAGGCCGTAATAGCAGAATTGGAGGCGCAGGCAAACCAGGGTCGAGAAATCGGTTTCAGCGGTCTTACCGAGCTTCAGGAACTTTCAAAACTGGCAGAAGAAGGGATTATAGAGATTAAATATGTGGGCGAGAGACCCAGTCTTGATCAGGTAAAACTGGCAAGCGGGGGAGAGATCGATGCTTTAATCCGAAAGGTCGCTCTTGAGCACGAAGACGCCCTGTTTATAACATCGGATATAGTTCAGTCCGAGGTCGCAAAAGCCAAGGGGATTAATGTATTATACCTAAAACCCCAGATCGGGGAATTCTCACCTCTGACGATCGATAACTATTTCGATGAGAATACCCTGGCGGTCTTTTTAAAAGAGAGAACGAAGCCGGTGGCAAAGAAGGGAACACTCCGCGACAGCAAAATCATCTATCTCAGGGAAGAGCCTCTCTCCGAATATGAACTGAAACACATGTCCCAGGAGATACTTGAGAGGGCAAAGAGAGATCCCGACGGATTCATCGAACTCGAGAAGAGAGGGATAACTATCGTTCAGATAGGCTCGATGCGTATATCCATCTCCAGGAGGCCGTTCTCAGACGGCATGGAGATTACAGCGGTAAGGCCTATCGTCGAAAGGTCGCTTAACGACTACAAGATGGCCGAAGTTATCGGGAAGAAGCTTTCCGGAGGAAAGAGAGGAATTATTATCACCGGAGCTCCGGGTACGGGAAAGACTACTCTTGCCCAGAGTGCAGCGGTATTCCTGTCTGAAAAGGGTTCTGTTGTCAAGACGATGGAGGCACCCAGAGATATCCAGGTCCCTGACAAAATTACGCAGTACACGGCACTCGAGGGAAGCATGGAGAATACCGCAGAGGTCATGCTCCTGATAAGGCCGGATTTCGTCATATTCGATGAACTCAGGAAAAATGTTGATTTCAGGGTATTTGCAGATATGCGGCTTGCAGGTGTAGGCATGGTGGGCGTCGTGCACGCAACAAATGCCGGGGATGCCCTGCAGAGATTCCTTGGAAGGGTTGAATTCGGTGTAATCAACCAGGTGATCGATACAATCGTTCTTGTAAAAGACGGTGAGATCGCAGCAGTTTATGACCTCGTCTTTGATTTCAAAGTGCCCGAATTCATACCTGACGAGGATGACGAACTGTCGATAAGGCCTGTAATATCGGTTGTCAATTACTCCACGGGAAAGGTCGAGTCCGAGATCTTCAGGTATGACGGTGAGACCATATTGATCTCCGAAAAAGCAACCGAGTTGTCCGAACCGGCAAAACAGCCGGAACCGGAGAAGGAAGCGGCAGGCGGAGATATCTCCATGAGGCTTGTGGAGAGAGAGATCCAGAGAGAGATCGGCCGTTTTACTGCAGGAAAGATCATCGTCTCCATGCAGAATGAGAATAAGGCGGTCGTTTATATCGACGACAAGGATGTTCCTGCTGCAATCGGAAAGGGCGGGAAAAATGTCGCCTCTATCGTCAATAAACTTAGTATCGGTATCGATATCCGGCCGATGAGCGAATATTCGTCGGAAGTTCAGCCGAAGAAGGAGGCCGATTATGACAAACCCGTTCTTATGCCTGCAGCAGGGGATGCCGGTAAAAAGGACGGTCTTGATATCCGCATCGACAGGAAGAATCTTATCGTAAGTTCTCCTGAGAACAGGGGAAAGATCGTGGATGTTTTCGGAGGTAAGGAGTACCTCTTCACCGCCACAGTGAATGATGACGGCGAGATCCATATGTCCAAAAACAACAGTATCGCACAGGAAATGATACGCAGGTATAATGACGGAGAAGAGATCAGGCTGAGGCCTGTATAAAATAACTTTTATCAATTATTCGGAGCTGGTTTTAATTGGCGAAATTTGACATGCGTGAATATGAAAAAGAATACAGGGACGCCTGGTCGCATATTTTTGAAGCTGACCCGGGCGAAGCAGATAAATTCTATGTAAATGTTGCTTATCCGTATCCAAGCGGTGCGATGCATGTAGGGCACGGCAGGACATATATTGTTCCTGACGTGATCGCACGCTATTACAGGATGCGTGGTAAGCATGTCCTCTTCCCGATGGCATTCCATGTAACCGGAACGCCTGTAATCGGTATTTCGAAGAGGATTGCAAACGGGGATGAGAAGACAATCAAACTGTACCGCGATCTGTACAGGGTTCCCGAAAATGTCCTGGAAAAATTCGTCGATCCCGATGAGATTGTCCGCTACTTCAGCAGCGAGTACGAGCGGATTATGCGCAACTGCGGTCTTTCAATCGACTGGAGAAGGCGTTTTACCACAGTATACCCCCAGTACAGCAAATTCATCGAATGGCAGTATCTTCACCTGATGGAGGGCAACCATGTCGTCCGCGGTGCACACCCTGTGAAGTATTGTCCGCAGTGCGACAACCCTGTCGGAGACCACGATCTGCTTGAGGGGGAGAAGGCGGAGATAGTCAAGTTCGTCCTGATAATGTTCAAGTGGAACGATTTCCTGATCCCGTGCGCCACTCTCAGGCCCGAGACTACATACGGTGTTACAAATCTCTGGATAAACCCGGACGTCATCTACAGGAAGGTCATGGTGGACGGCCAGAAGTGGATTCTCTCTCCCGAGGCAGCGAAAAAGATCGGTCTCCAGGATCATGTCGTAGAAGATCTTGGCGAAATTAAGGGTTCAGAACTGGTCGACCAGACTGTGTCTAATCCGTTCTGCGGAGAAGTACCTGTACTGCCTGCGACCTTTGTCGATCCTAATATGGCGACCGGAATCGTAATGAGTGTCCCGGCACACGCCCCATTCGACTATATCGCCCTGAGGGATCTTCAGTCCGCAGGGAAATATACTTCAATAAAACCTGTTCCGCTTATCGTTGTCGATGGCTACGGGGAGTGTCCCGCAAGGGATGCTGTCGAGAGATCGGGTATAAAAGACCAGAACGATCCCGGTATGGAGACTCTTACGCAGGAGGTCTACAGTGCGGAGTTCTCCGGCGGGCGTATGCTGCCCCAGTACGGCGGCAAACCGGTGAAGGTTGCACGTGAAGAGTTCTCGCAGATTATGCTTGAGCAGCACGGTTCCCATGTAATGTATGAGTTTGACGTGCGCAACGTCATGTGCCGCTGCGGCGGAACGGTCTATGTAAGGATTTTGAAGGACCAGTGGTTCCTGCAGTACAGCGATCCCGTATGGAAAGAGGCTGTTCACGAACAGCTTAAGGAGATTAATATTGTGCCCGCCGAAGTCCGTGCCGAGTTCGACAGGACGATAGACTGGCTGAACGACTGGGCTTGCACCCGCCGCGTAGGTCTCGGGACCAAACTGCCGTGGGACAAGAACTGGCTCGTCGAACCGCTTTCGGATTCGACAATCTATATGGCTTTCTATACGATTGCTCACAAGCTGATAAAACTCGAAGCAGCAAAGCTGACCCCCGAGGTATTCGATTATATATTCCTCGGGAAAGGCTCGTCAGAAGGTCTGCCTCTCGACAAGGAGACGGTCGAGGATCTCAGGTCCGAATTCCTGTACTGGTACCCGTATGATTTCAGGTTCTCGGCAAAGGACCTGATCTCTAACCACCTTACGTTCCAGCTGTTCCATCACAAGGCGCTGTTCCCGAAGGAACTGCAGCCCCGGGGAATGGTTGTCTTCGGAATGGGACTCCTTGAAGGAGCGAAGATGTCATCTTCAAAAGGAAATGTGATCCTGCTTGAGGATGCCGTGGAGGAAGTCGGTGCTGATACGGTGCGTATGTTCCTTGTCGGAAGTGCGGAGCCCTGGCAGGACTTCGACTGGAGACGGGAGCTTGTTTCATCGACAAGAAAACAGATTGAACGCTTCATCAATACGGTGGAAGACAGCCTTGAGGCTGACGGGGAATACCCGATAGATACATGGCTCATATCCAGGATGCAGGAGCATATAAAGAATGCAACTGCGGCAATGAACTCTTTCCAGACCCGCCAGGCACTTCAGGAGGCGTATTTTGCCATAGAGTCGGATCTCAAGTGGTACAGGAAGAGGCTTCCGGGCGATGTCCGGCAGTCTGCCGCCGTGAACAAGATCAGCGATTCATGGATAAGGCTGCTCGCACCCTTCATACCTTTCTCGGCACAGAAACTCTGGGAAGAGATTGGCGGAGAGGGGCAGGTCGCGTTTTCATCCTGGCCCGAGCCTGATGAGTCACTGATCGATCCGTCCCTCGAGCTTGCGGAGGAACTGCTGTCGAGAACGGTCGAGGATATCGATTCGATCATGAAGCTGATCCAGATAGAGCCTTCGGGCCTCACGCTTTTCATCTCCCCCGACTGGAAGTTCAGTATATTTGAAAAGATTTCCAGGGCCGACAACAAAGGCAAGGTAATCTCTGAGATCATGAAGGACGAGGATATGAGGAAGCGTGGAAAGAGTGCGACTGATGCCGCAAAACAGATTACAAACCTTATCCACCGCCTGCCTCCCGAGGTTGTCGAGAGAATATCCTCGGTTTCAATAAATGAAGAAGAGGTCTTCGAGAATGCGAGGGAGTTTATCGAGAAGGAGTTCGGTCTTCCTTTGAAGATTGTTCCTGCAGAAGAGAGCACTCACCAGAAGGCACAGCAGGCGCTTCCGTTCAAGCCGGCGATCGTAATCGAATGAATTTAATTTTTTTATTTTTTTAATTTGAACAAAAATTATTGATTATTTGTTTTTAACAGCTTCAGTTGCTTTCTTTTTTCTTTCTTTCGTGTTGTAGCCGGTGACGTACTCCAGGTAGTCCCTGAATCTCCTGTTTGTATCGAGAACTATCTTGTCGGCTTCGTCTTCGGAGAATGAATCATATAGGTCCGATCTTGAATGTGTGTCGACGCATAAGAGGCTTCCTTTTTCGTTGATCCATGCTTCAAGGCAGCTGAACGAGCCGAATTCTATTTCGTAATGTCCGTCTTTTTTAGTACCGACGGCGTCGAAATATTTCTCAAGACCGTCTTTCATCCTGTCTTCGAGGCCGTCTTTGAAACCTCTTTTAATCGAATATTCCTGCATGCAGTATTATTGTCCTTCATCGGATTAATTTATTCAGATCGCTATATTTGGTAATTCTGCCCGTTTGAATTGTGCATTATGGGAATGTATATAAACTGTTTCGCCAATGAGATAATTAGGGGATTTTATGGAAGATATAAGAATTAAAGCTGAGCCTTCAAAAGGCAAGCACGATATAGCACTTATCGGTTTCCCCGGAAGCGGTCTTGTTGGCAGCATCTCCATGCAGTACCTTGTTGATAATGCAGGTTTTGAATATGTCGGGAGCATCACCAGCAAGTACTTCCCGCCGATAGTAATGATGATGGACGGGCTTGTAAACGCCCCGTTGAGAATATATGAAAAGGATTCGATGTTTGCATTTGTTTCGGATATACCGATTCATCCGACAATCAGCTATGAACTGTCGAATACGATTATCCAGTGGCTGAAGGACTACGATGTCGGGGAGATCAATGTCATTGCCGGAATTGTGACCAATACCCTGGAAAAGAGGGTGTTCGGTGTCGCAACCGAGCAGGGTCTGCTCGAAAAAATAAAGGACCACACTGAGATCCTTTCGATGGGAAGTATCTCCGGCGTTCCCGGAAGCATACTCTCGGATTGCAAGGCCCTTGAGATCCCCTGTATTGGATTCCTCGGGGAAACTGTAAACACCCCGGACCCACGTTCGGCCGTTTCGGTCCTTGAGGTGCTTAACAAGGTATACGAGGAGTTGAATGTCGATGTCAAACCGCTGATGGAGCAGGCCGAAGAGATAGAGGCGACAATGCAGAAGATGGCGGAACAGGTGCAGAAAACGGAAGAGCAGCAGCAGGTACCTAAGAAAGAGCACCTGCCAATGTACGGTTGAGGGTGGCAGGAATGAAGATTGCAGCAATTACCGGTATTTCCCCGAATGTAATAGCAGAATTAAAGAAGGGAAAACCGAGGACTCTTGAACTCCAGAGTGCCCATAACATCATCACTCTCACGGATGTCCTCCCCGGCGATCATGTGTTCATGACGCATATCGATCTCGATGATGTGTGCTCGGGCGATCCCGGGATTATAGTTGAAGTCCTCTCTATTACGATAAATATGAAGAGAATGGTCGAATATATCAATCCCTATTATTACGAGGAAAAAGAGAGAATGTCGGCCAGGATCCAGGTAAAATATGTTGACAACACTATTGCGAAGGGTATTGACGGAAGGTACTGGGCCAAACCGACTATCGTTGACATTCTCCCGTCGGCAGTCTTCCATGCCGGCTAAATTTTTTTGAAAAAAAAAGATTAATTAACCTGAACAGGCGTATAATATAAGGTAATCTTTTGTTTGGGCCTGTGGCTTAGCCTGGACATAGCGCCGGGCTTCTAACCCGGATGTCGGGGGTTCGAATCCCTCCAGGCCCGTTATTTTTTTTTTATGATTTTTTTGAAAGAGCATAAGCCCCTCCGGGGCAGCCCTATGCTCAGTTCGCTTCGTGAACTTTCGCAAAGATGATAGCCCGGTCTGGACGCTACCCATCCGGGTAGCCTCGACCGGGGAGAGAATTTCAATATTGTCACCGGATAAAAACTGAAGGATTGAAAATCAGGAGCCGGAGGGATGCTTGTCCATCCCGATGGTGACCTATCGCCACGAGGGGTAGGGTCATAGGGAGGGGGAATCTTCCCCCTCCCTTGAATAATAAAATGCCTTTGAAAAAATAAGAACAAAATATTAAGTATTGATAAAAGTCTTAGAGGACTTTAGTGCCGGGCAACACATCGCGCTTCGGTGTCAAAAGGGATGCCTCGTCACCTGCCGCAAGGATCATTCCCTGCGACTCGACACCGAACAATTTTGCGGGCTTCAGGTTCGTAACGACTATGACATCGGTACCGACGAGCTCCTTCGGATCGTAGAACTTTGCAATACCGGATACAATCTGTCTCTTTTCGTCGCCGAGGTCTACCTGGATCTTCAGGAGTTTATCCGATCCTTCGATCTTTTCGGCTTCGAGAATCTTTGCTGTCTTCATCTCTACATTTGCAAATTCGTCAATAGATATCATCTTCTTCTCTTCCTTTGTTGTCGTTGTTCTGTTTTCTTTCTGTTTTGCCTGTTCGACTCTCATGTTCATGGTCGACTCGTATTCAGCAATCTTTTCGTCTTCGATCTTCTCAAAAAGTATCTCAGGTTTGTTCAGCTTCGTACCGCTGAATCCGTCCGTTACTTCGGATAGATTGTGATCGGAAATCTTGTCCACGTAACCAAGCTGCTCCCAGATGTTCTGTGCCTTTTCAGGAATTACCGAATCGAAGAGGAGGGCAAGTGCCTTTACTATCTGGAGGCAGTTGCGGATTACTTTTTCCGTCCCTTCCCTGTCCTCTTTGATCATCTTCCACGGTGCATTGGTCTGGATGTATGTATTTCCGAACGATGCAAGAGCCATCATCTCCTCGATAGCGGATTTGAATTCATACTCCCTTGCGGCAGACTCTGCAAGTGCGGTTCTCTTCTTTATCTCTTCAAGGATCTCCTCATCGGCACCGATATCCGGAATTCCGCCAAGCTTCTTTGATGCGAAGTGGACCGTTCTGTATATGAAATTTCCGAGAGTGTCCACAAGTTCGTTGTTGACTCTCGCCTGGAACTCTCTCCATGAAAAATTCAGCTCTTTCGTATGGCTCGTGTAGGACAGCAGGTAATACCTGAGATAGTCAGGCGACAGCCCGAGATCGAGATAATCGTCATTGGTCCAGACGACATAGCCCCTGCTCTTCGAAAATGTTCTGTCATCTATCTTCACCATTCCGCTGGCAACTATTGAATAGGGGGTCGAGTATCCCGCACCTTTCAGGAGTGCCGGCCAGAATATGCAGTGATGATAGATGATGTCCTGTCCGATGAAATGGGTAATGGGTGCATCTCCCTTCCAGAACTGCTCCCAGTTCCCGCCGGTCTTTTCCGCCCATTCTTCCGTGAACGCCATATAGCCGATCGGTGCATCTACCCAGACGTATACGACGAGATCGTCTCTTCCCGGGAATTTGACTCCCCAGTCGAGTGTCCGTGTAATGCACCAGTCATGAAGCCCTTCGTTTATCCAGCCCATCGCGTAATTTCTCGCGTTGAGCGTCCCTTTCAGTTCCGGGAGGAAACCCTTCAGGAAATCATTGAAATCGCCAAGTTTGAAGAAGAAGTGATCCTGTTCCCTCATCTCGGCTTTTTCCCCGCAGATCTTGCAGACCGGGTCCAGAACTTCGCCGGGTTCAAGGTGCTTGCCGCAGCCCTGATCGCATTCGTCTCCTCTTGCCTTCTCCCCGCAGTGCGGGCATGTGCCTTCGACGTACCTGTCCGGCAGGAACATCTCGCAATGTGGGCAATAGCACTGGCTGACGGTCTTTTCGTATATGTATCCGTTATTTATCAGGTCTGTGACAATCGATCTGGTTCTCTTGTGGTTGGCGGGGTCGTCCGTCATCCCGAACCTGTCGAAGATCACTTCCATCTTCCTGAAAGTCTCGTAAAAATGAGTATGATATCTCTCACATATTTCACGGGGTGAGATCCCTTCCGCCTCGGAGCTGATTACGACGGGAGTTCCGTGGTTGTCAGATCCGCAGATAAAGACCACTTCCTCTCCGCAGTGCCGGAGGAAACGGACGTAGAAATCGGCAGGAACGTATGTTCTGAGGTGACCTATATGGCACGGGCCGTTGGTATATGGAAGCCCGCAGGTCACAAGAACGGGGGATTTATTCATGCCTAATTTTTTAGCTATTAATTGTATAAATATCTGATATTCATGAAAAGAAGATATGATCTTGTCCTCCGGTCTCTTGGTTCGGAATACATGAGCGAACCCGATTCCAAAGACCTTGCGAAATGGATTTCAGGACAGAGGGGATCACGGTGCGATCTGATTTCCTATAATATCGAAAAATCTCTCCTTGCCCAGAAAAAGGCGGATATCCCGTGTACGGGTGGTGTTTATTATTCGGCGAGGGTCTCTGAATCGATCGGAGGAATTAAATCCGGCTGTCTTTGCTCAGAACCGTATCCTGTTCTGGATGATATATCACTGGATGCCCAAAGGGTCCGGAAATTACGAAAAGGATGTTATATGGCACTGCCCGCACCTTCTTCTCTCGGGATACAGGATTATTACTTCAACGATCACGCGGATTTAATTTCGGCGCTGTGCGAGGTGTACAGGAAGATGATGCGTGAGCAGAGAGATCGCGGCATAAAAGGGCATATAGTTGTTTCAGATCGGTTTTCGGAGGTTGAGCTTGAAGAACTGTCCGATCCAAAGTCATTCTTCTTTTCACCTTCAGGAGGATCGAAAGCGATCTCTTCCATTCTTGAATACCAGCAGGATATTGCGGTCTTCCCGGAAAAACTGGATATATTATTTGAAATAATGCCGGAATACGAGATAAATTCCGTGACCGTAGTTGATCCCGGGGAGAGTGATTATGAAAGAGTCCTTTCCGAATTCGATCCCGATTCTGTTCTTTCGGGGGGTTATTGCAGGGGATGCGGAATGGATTACTGGGAGAATCTTAAAGAAAAATCATATGTTGTTGCCTGAGGTGTCTTCATAATATTTTTCCGCCACCTCAAAAAGGCGTTTGAAATGCCTGTTTTTCCCGAATAAAAAGGTAGATATCCTGTCGGATATTGAATAATCGAACTGACCTCCGGCGGCAGGGGGGTGTCCTCCTCCTCCGAATTCCCGTGCGATAAGGTGGCTTACAGGCGGCTTAGATCTTATCGAGAACTTTCCGGTGTCTGAAAAAATCACCTCAATATCGGTGTCCATCTTGTCCCTTATTGCATGTGCGGTTTCGCTCGGGTACCCGTACATCGGTGCGAATGCGACTTTGTACCGCCCTTCATAGATCCTGGATTTTTTAATGCTCTTTTCGATTGCTTCTGCTTTTTCTTTTGAAATTTCCTCGTATATTTTTTCGATTTCTTTATTGACGATCTTTCCCGAGATAAAGCAGTCCCTGATCATATCGAGGTTCTTCCACTTGCTTCCTACTTCTCCGAGAATACGTGATCTGGGGTCCTCGTGCTTCCACAGGTCATAGTCGCAGACTACCCTGGCGATCTCTTTTGCATGTTCATCGCCCGGCATGAGATCCCTGGCAACTATCCCTGTTGCGCATGTTTCGGTATCAATTTTAAAATAGTCCGTAAGATTTGAGATCTCTTCTTTTTCCGCATCGTTCCAGCGGTGGTGATCTCTCCATTCTATATTCCACCCGTTTTCTCTTGCGGATTTCAGGTATTCGGATGATTTTTTATGATATCCTATATCCGATATGCTTATGGTGTCCCCTTTGCCCGGCAACTTTGAAACTATTTTGAGGTTTTCCTCGAACTTGCTTATCGAGGACCAGATTGTAAATAATTCCCCGTATTTTAGCCTGTGGATTGCATCGCAGCCTGCTGCATCAAGGTCGTTATGTGTGAGATGAATGATCTTTGATTTTCTGTCGTTAATCGCTCTTAAAAACTTATCCTGATTTTCTTCTTTCTTTCTTTTCTTTGATTTAAGCATCTTTTAATCCCGTTATTAAAAATTAGGTTTAATATTAATATATAACATTCTTAAAGGCTTTGGAGATCCAGGATTGAAATGACAATTCAACTGTAATATTTATTTAATCAATTAAATATTGTTAAATTGCTTATTCTAATCGAAATACTTATCTAATTGTTGCCGGATTGCTATATAGAATAAGTACTCATATGTAGTAATGATTTTATTGGGTGGAATGAGATTTCTACCTGTAGTGTCATGAATTATTTGTTGACTTTCGTAATTTGTTGAATTTAAAATATGGACTGACATTCAAGAAAATTTGGAAATTTAAATCGAGAGGACGTGATCATTCCCATGATTTACATATTATCCATATAATCCGGTTTTCAGTAGCGACTATTAAATAAAAATAAAATCCGGGATATTCCGGAATTTACCGACATTCTATGCATTAAGCATCAACGGCAAGGTGTTTGAAATGAAATTTGAAGGATTAAAAGAGTTAATGTCTTCCCCGGAACCTGCAGAAGAAAGACTTGAATTACTTGCATATCAGTATAATGAGCGTTTAAAGGAGCAGGCGCTTGTAAACGGGGTCTCGAATTTTTTATTCGATACGTCTCTTGAGAGAGAATATATTCTGAAAAAAGTTGTCGAATTGATCCCTCCCGGCTGGCAATATCCCGAGATCACCGTTGCGAGGTTTAAGTACAGGAATTATGATATAAAAAGCCCGAATTTCAGGGAAACCCAGTGGAAGCAGAGAGTAACGTTTACCGATGCAAACGGCATTGAGGGCTTTCTGGATGTCCTTTACCTGGAAAAAATGCCCGAAGATTACGAAGGTCCGTTTTTAAAAGAGGAGAGAAACCTGATAAATGTCATCGGGAGTCTTCTGCCTGCCTCGATGAACATTTTCAACCGCAACGAGGAGATGAAGGAAGCAATTGACGACATCCTTGACATCTCAAAAGAGGTGGAAAGGGGGAATATCAAGAAAAGGGTCGAGCCTTCAAACCATTCCGGAGACCTGAGAAATGTTGCCGAAGGTATAAACAGCATTCTGGATGCATATTCAGTTCCCTTTGAATATCTGGTAGAAACTCTTGAGGAATATTCATCATGCAGATTTGGTAAGCGTATAGATGATTCGGCTAATTTCCAGGGCGAATTCCTTGTTCTGAAGAACAGCATAAATAACCTTGGTACGATTGTCAGCGATGTCGTATCCGAGATCGGACGTATTGCCGATGAGTTTGAAAATGGAAACTTCCGTGCCAGAGTCGATGAAAGTCTCGTATTCGAAGGTGACATGGCAGCAATAAAGAGAAGTCTTAACAATGTTGCAGAGACGTTTTCTGGTTTGGTATCCGAGGTGAAGAGTTCTGTCGAAAAAATAAATGACAACTCTGCGGAAGTCAACAAGGGAGCCGGTGATATGGCCGGAGCAACGGAAAAAGTTGCGCAGTCTGCCTCCAACTCTGCTGTGCTTACCAGAAAACTGAATGAGAGGATCGACAGTATCAACCAGCAGATAACAGGATTGTCGTCATCCAACCAGGAGATAGCGGCTGCCTCAAACGAGGTTATGGAAAAAACAGGCTATGTTGTCGAAATTGGGAAAGTCGCCCAGTCCTCGGGGGATGATTCGCGCGAACTGATGCATTCTGTTGAAGAGATTGCGAAGAGCAGTGTAGACGAGATCAATTCCCTGTCTGAGCAGATAAAAACGGTTGGCCGTGTTGTCAAACTCATCAATGATATTACAGGGCAGATCAATCTTCTCGCGCTCAATGCAGCTATTGAGGCTGCAAGGGCAGGGGAGCACGGAAGGGGCTTTGCGGTAGTTGCAGGTGAGGTTAAGAATCTGGCCGGCGAGGCAAGAGCTGCAACGGACAATATCGAAAAGGTCGTAACAGACGTTCAGGCCTCCAGCGAAAAGACCGCCTCTGCAATAAACAAGGCCAATGAAGAGATTATCAACAGTGTCGAGAGCGTGAACAAAACTATCGATGGCCTCAACACTATCATAAACAATGCAGAGACCATAAATTCGGATATAAAGACAATTGTCCATGCAATTGATGAACAGGCTGCGATAGCTAATAATGTCTCCAACAACACGAGGGAGCTTACCGGACTCACGGGAGATGTCTTCCGGGAAATTGAGGAGCTGGCAGCCCTTGCCGAAGAGACCAGCGCTTCGGTCGAAGAGATCGGAGTTGCGATCAACGAAGTATCGTCGCTTGCGGATGCTGTCGTCGTCGATATGAAAAAATATAAAATTTGAGTGACCAGTTCTCAGAACCGGTTTTTGAGATTTGTAATTTAAATCCCTCTTTTTTTGCGTTAAGTTTCAGGGCATCCGTATGAGATGCTCCCGGAATATTCTTCAATCTGATTCGGGAAAAAAAAGCGTGATGATTGCCTGGTATAATAATCATATTTAAGATATTTGGGGGTATTTCTTCTCAAATCAAATCATTTATTAGTCAGAATAACCAATATTGTATGCTCACCTGCCTCAATAGCTCAGCCCGGGAGAGCGCCAGACTGAAGATCTGGTTGTCCCCGGTTCAAATCCGGGTTGAGGCACTCATTTTTTTAACTAGCTGTTCCTGCTGTCTTTAATTTTCTCTGGAGAAGAACACTATTAGTAAATGATGCTCCTGACTTGGCAAGATTCAACCCTCGATGGAAGAAGATAAAAACTCACCAGTCTTATATCGTAATACTTGAAGGAGATCATTTAGGTCCTTTCTACTGTCTCTTTTACAAGATTCCTGATAATCCGGGAGTAGCTATCTACAATGGCATCTATAATCTGAAAAAAAGCCTCAGCGGGGATGCTGGTCCATCCCGACAAGCTCTACCTTAAACGATCTGTATTGAATTTTTGATGTAATATTGATAAATAATGGATTTTCATATATTTCAATAAGCTTATGGTATTTTATAGAAATACACATTCTTATGCTTTTTAATGCCAAAATCCGCAAGAATAGGAAGTGATTTTTTTTGTGTGACTATATTTTTAGAAATGGTGAGAATTGTCAGAAACCTGTGTTAGAAGGGCATAATTTTTGTCCTCTACATACTCCATTTACAAATGATGCAGATTTTCAAGATGATGGGTGGCTCTGGTTATTAAAAGAAACAGAGGTGAGTCATAAGATTAAATTGGGTGATTTTAATTTTGAGGGTGCAAAACTAAATTGGTTCCAAACCCCCATTCAAATTACAGGAGATATCAATTTTAATGATGCAGAGATTAATGGATATGCATCATTTGAAAATGTAAAAATCGACGGAGATGCCTGTTTTCAAGATGCAAAGTTTAAAGGACCTGTAATTTTTAGCGGTATGGAAATAACGAAATTTGCCAATTTTAATGGCGCAGAATTTCTCGAAAACGTGAGTTTTGATAACGTTCATTTCCATAAGGATGCTGATTTTAATGAAGCAAAATTTAATGGTGAAATTACATCTTTTTTTAAGGCAATATTTATTAATTCTGCTTGGTTTAATGATGTCAAATTCGGTGAAGAAGCTGAATCAATTAATTTTAATCAAGCAATATTCAAAGGTTGTGTTTGGTTTAATTATACGCAATTTGGAAAAAATGTCAATTTTAAAGATTCAAAATTTGAAAGCGATGCTCTATTTGTAAGAACAAAATTCGGTGGATCTACTACATTTAGTAATGCGGAATTCGGGAGACGTGCTGGTTTTACTGGTGCAGAATTTGGTAAAGATGTCTGGTTTGAAGATGTAAAATTCAATGGGGACGCCATTTTTTATGATGTAAAATTTGGTAACAGAAACTGTGGCGGAAATGTTGTGTTTCAAGGTTCATATTTCAGAAGAGATGCAAAATTTAATGGTGCTTTATTTTTTAGTAACCTATCTATTATTCCTATCCATAGTTTAGGGTCTGTTAATTTATCCGGAACTATGTTTTCGTCACCGAAAATGAAGGAAGATGCCTGCAGGGTAGCAAAGAATCAATGTATTAACCTCGGTGATAATCACGAAGCTGACATCTATTATTATAATGAAATGGAAGGGAAACGGAAGCAAAAACCGAAATGTCGCAGATGGCTGGAATATATTTTTATTCAATCAATATTTGGATATGGGGTTAAACCTTTGCGAACTTTTTGTTTTTGGGTTGTAACCATCCTCATATTTGCGTTGATATATTATAATTTTCAAACACTTGAATCAGGATCAGAATTTTTTGAATACCTCTATTTCAGTGCGACTACGGCAATGACACCAGGTTTTGGCGGGTACAAAGTTATTACTCCATGGCAATTGTTGGCACTTATTGAAGCATTTTTTGGAACATTCATGTGGGCTGCTTTCATAACTATATTTGCAAGGAAGTATATGCGTTAGTGGGGATGCTGTTTCATCCCTGCAAGCTCTCTCCTAAAACAATCTGCGAAGTTGATATTTTTTTGATATAGAAATGTCCCCATATTGTTTAGAATCTGGGTTGAGGTACTAATTTCTTCAATTTTTGAGTGTTTATTAAAAACTGTATCCATTTATTCTAGTATCGACCTAAAACTATATATCCCCTGATTCTCATTGTCCCTATGAGGGAGTTTTATGGGAAAAAAAGAGGCAGGGCCTGAAGAGGGAAAAAGAGACTGTTCCATAAATAATATTAATTCTGTTTTCGGGGAGGATTTTTTTAAAATGCTCCTTATGAGCGCAAATGTATGGGTATCCTTTCTGGATCCCGACACACGTGTGAAGATATGGAATTCAGCGGCCGAGAGAATGAGTGGTTATTCTGCCGAAGAAGTTATGGATAGCAGCGAGATCTGGATGAAGCTGTATCCCGATCCGGGTTATAGAAAAGCCATTACTGAAAAAATTCATAAACTGCTCTCCGAAACGGAGAGCCTCGATAAATTTGAATCGAAGATCCTGAGAAAAGATGGAGAAACGCGAATAATTTCATGGAATACAAAGGAGATCAGGAACGATGCAGAAAAATGCGAGGGTTATTTCATCATCGGCCTGGATATTACCGACATAGTTCGTGCAGAAACCGGTCTCAACGTCCTCCTGATGAATGCGAACGTGTTGATAACGTTTCTTGACAGGCAGGGCAGGATCAGAATCTGGAACCGTTTTGCTGAAGAAATATCCGGTTATGAAGCTGCGGAAGTCCTCGGCGCCAATGAAATCTGGAAAAAACTTTATCCCGATCCTTTATACAGGAAACAGATTACTAAAAATATCCTTGATATTGTATCCGACTCTCAGAGACGGGAAATGTTCGAGACCGAGATTCAAACAAAATCCGGAGAAAAAAAGAACATTCTCTGGAATACCAGGATGATGTATGATTATGACAGAAACCTTGACGGATATGTTGCAATAGGACTGGATATTACAAGGGAAAAGGAGATGCAGGCGGAGATCTTCAGGTATATCGGCCATTCTGTGATGCGGCTGAAATATCCTGTAGAGATTATACGGGACAACCTGTACGAACTCCATGAGAAAATAAAAGGCGGAGATATCGGGACGGAAGAAATACTGTTGGAATTAATGATTGAAATAAAGAATTCCGAGCAGATACTCATAAATCTCCAGGACCTTAACAAAGCGGTTCAGAGTTCATTCAAAGAAATGCCTGCTGAAATGAAGGATTTTTTACTGCAATGAGGCAGATCATGAAAAGTTTACTTGAAGAAATTTCGGAAAAACACCTGATCCTTATCCTGTCCGAGCCCCTGGAGCTAAAAAAGAGGAACATTGAGATAATAAAAGATGTCACAAACGAAGGCTTCAGTGTCATCGTATTAACTACAAACAATCCCTACTCAATTCTGGTGAAAGATTACCAGAAAGAAGGTATCGATACTGAAAAGGTGTTCTATATCGATGCAATCACCAGGTACGCGGTAGGCAAAGAGACTGAAGATGCCAAAAACTGCTTATTTGTAAGTTCTCCTTCGGACCTGACCTCCATGGGAATAGCCATATCGAAAGCCCTGAAAGAAACGACGAACAACAAAGTATGCGTTCTCCTGAATACGGTAAACAGTATGCTTATCTATATTACACCTGAAAATCTGATTAAATTCATTCATTTCATCGCCAACAAATTGAGAATCTTTGACATGTCGGGGATCTTTCTAGCGGTTGAAAAAGGGATAGATCCACCGACTCTGGTACAGCTGCAGAGTTTTATCGATGATGTGATAGACAAAGAGGATTAAAAATTTTATTTGGCTTTTCTTGAAAACCTGCCGACTCCTCTTACAGGCTTGGGCGCCACCTGGGCAAACGAACCGCCGGCACTCCTGACATCCTCGATGGTGTAGAATGCATTGGGGTTGTATTCTTTAAGTATGCCAAGCACCTCTGGAATCTGTTTTCTTTTAATAACCGTGTAGATAATTGAAACGTTTCCAAACTGGCCCTGTGCTTCGGTACTTGTGGTCCTGAACCCCGAACTCTTGAGATACTCTATAAGATCAAAGGCCGAGTACTGGGTAATTATCCTTATAACCGAGACCCCCATCGCAACTTTTTCCTCGATAAGTATGCCTACAAAGTTGCCTACCGCAAAACCAAGTGCATAAGCTAAAAATGCAGAATAGTGGCCCATATTTGTAAGAACCTGGCTTATTGCCATAAGCCAGATGCTGATCTCGAAAAAACCGACAATGGGAGCCAGGTACTTTAGTCCCCTCGATATGAATATGATCCTCAGCGTACCAAAAGAAACGTCAGCAATTCGTGCAAAAAATATGAATATTGGCAGAATTACGTATGTCTGGACTTCCACCGGTATCATGATTAACCTCCAAGGTTATCTTATCGGAATTAAAGAAAATAATTATACCGGAAAGAGCAGATCATATTTTTTTCGGCAGGATTACAATAAATGTACTTCCTTCGCCCGGAACACTCCGGACTTTGATATCGCCGTTGTGAAGGGAGATATATCTCTTCGCAATTGAAAGCCCGAGGCCGATTCTTCCAGTTCCCCTGACGAGGTCCGAAGAATTTCTTATAAAAAACGGTTCGAAGATGTCGTTGACGGAATCCGGCGGGATTCCGATTCCGTTGTCCGTAATGCTGATAATATGATTCGAATCGTCTTCCCTGTAACTGATTGACACTTTTTTGGGATCCGAATTATACTTCACAGCGTTTAAAATAATACCTTCAAAGACCTGATAGATCCGGTCTCTGTCTGCATTGAATCTCACGGAATCGCCGAGATCGACAATTACTTCGGCATTGCAGCGAATTTTGTTGATATTCAGTATCTCTTCAACAAGCTGTTTTAATTCGATCTCTTCGATATTCAGATTTATTTTAAATGATTCGGAGAGTCCGGCTTCCAGTATTTTTTCTACAATTTCGCATTCTCTTTCAGTACTTAAAAGACACTTTTCAATTATGGATGCAACCTCGGGGCTCATCTCCGCCTGGTAATCCTTATCCGTAAGCAGGTGCAGGTAGCCTAAAATGGGCTGGAGCGGCGTTCTCAGTTCATGTGCAGCAGTGTTTATGAAATTTGCCCATCTTCTCTTTTCGAATTCAAGAATAAGTTCTTCCTTGTCGGGGAGGTTGTTTCCGATTTCATGCAATGCAACAAGGACTTCCTCAGTCTTTCCGGCGGATGTAATTGCACCGATTATTATCAGTAATGTCTTATTTTCACCTTTTATGCTGATCTTTGTTTCAAAAGTGGTTGTGCAGCCTGTGTCAATGACTTCCTCAAAATACCTGGAGAATTTTATCTTTGAATCTTCCGGGATAAATTGTTCCACGGGCTTTCCGATATAGTCCGATGTTTTTATATCATAATCCCCGGCCATCTGCAAGTCGAAGGATTTTATAGTTCCGTTGAGATCCAGGACAAATATGAGATCATTGGAAGATCTTAAAAATTCAAGCATCTTCTTTTTAATTTCTTCCGCATTTTTTCTTTCTTTTTCCTGCTCGGTTATGTCCAGGATAGTACACTCTATATGGCCCAGTGAATCATTGAAATGCGATGAAAGGGAGATTATTTTTTTTCCGTTCCCTGAATAAAGTTCGAATTTCTTATTGTCAATGTCGTAGAACGTTTCAGGTTCCAGTTCATCCATATCGATCAGGGATTCGATCTTCTTTCCGATTATCTCGTCATCATGAACTCCAAGGATCTCTTTGGCTTTTTCATTGGCATCGAGAACCCTGAAATTGTTTATATCGAATATAAGCATCCCTGCTCCTGCATTCCTGAAAAAAGCCCGGTATTTGATATTTACAAGACCTGAGGATTCTGCCAGGTATGTGGTAGTGATCACCACCCATATGAACATGGCGACATTAAGGCCTGCAATGAACGGATCTACAGGAAGCCCCGTATAATAATAATATGATGAAACGCCTAAAAATCCGGCAATTAATAATACTGACGCCTGCATCCCTTTTTTCGGGTACCACAGGGATATCAGGAGTATAGGAATATAATAGATCTGTGGAACAATGAATATCCCGGGGTAATTCCATTGGGTTTCCGGTATATTGAATGCAAGGATACTCACCAATACCGATAAAAGAATGAAGCAGGCTATAACGAAGATCCTGATAATTTCCGTATCTGAATAATTATTGGATATACTGAAACAGGCTTCGTTTTGATCAACTTTCATAAAATATAAAAGATGTTCATCTTACCAGAATAAAGGATTTTTGTATTTGATTTAATGTTTTTTTCAACTTATTACTGCTTGAGAAGTGTTTTTTATAATAGCATAAAAAGATCTTGTAGATCATGTTTCCTTATGTCACTGTAAATCTTGCAATGAGCGCAGACGGCAAGCTCTCAACTACCGGGCGAAGACAGGTGAAGATCTCCGGGCAGAATGATTTCAGGAGGGTGGATATTCTGAAGGCGGAAAACGATGCGATTATGGTCGGGATTGGAACCGTGCTTGCAGACGATCCGTCGCTTACCGTCAAATCGCCGGAGTTAAAGGAAAAACGCCTTTCTTCCGGAAGGGATGAGAATCCCGTCAGGATAATCGTCGACAGCAAAGCAAGAACGCCGTGCGATGCCGAAATACTGCATAAGGGTCCGGGAAAGAGAATAATTGCTGTATCGAAATCCGCGGACCAGAATAAGATTGAAGAGCTGGGAAAATATGCGGAGATCATTCAGGCCGGTGATGAAAGGGTGGATCTCAGAATTCTCCTTGAGAAACTTGCTGAAAAGGGTATTGAAAAACTGATGGTCGAAGGCGGGGGAAGCCTGATCTGGTCGCTTTTCGAAGAGAACCTGGTAGATGAATATTATACGTGCATAGGGAACATCATTATCGGAGGTGCATCGGCGCCGACACCCGCAGACGGAACCGGTTTCGTTTTCGAGAATGAATTCACAAAACTTGAGATAGCCGCTATGGAAAAGATTGATGCCGGCGTTCTTTTAAGGTGGAAGGTAATTAAAAATTGATTTTTGTTGATCTTTAATCCCTGTATCCGATAATCTCGTCGAAGATCTTATAGGACTGGCCGTTCTGCATCGTTGCAGTCACTGTCACCCTGTCTTCCCCTTTTGTTCCCTGGATCTCGACATCGGACCCCATCTTCGGTTCGATGTTCTCGGTAACCATACTGCCGTCCGAGAGATATACCGTCGTGGATACGGATTCTGTCATGTATAATCCTTTTCCGCCGGTGAACTCGACATTTATCATCGCGCTGATCGGGTCCTTGTATGCCTTTGCGCCGACTTCATATCCTGAAGGAACCTGGTCCGTAGGGGTCGGATTAAGAGAGAACCCCGACTGCTGTGAAGATTCTGTAGCCGTTGTAGTCACTGTTGTTCCTGCCGGTGACGAAGAGCCTCCCGAATCGGTACAGCCTGATGCAAAAATTAAGGCAAGAATCACTAAAACCAGAAATGATACCACAATTCTTTTCATAGTTGTTTGTTATGGATGCCTGGTATTTTATTTTTTTGTGTACCCGAAAAAAGGGCAGTTTTTTATTTCATTAACGGATATTTGTCTAATTATGAAGATAAACTGGGAAGTTAAACTCGGAATTGTTCTTGTACTGGTGACCCTGGTAATATATTCCCTGAAATTTTTGATCTTTCAGAATCCGGGAGATACGGTGAATTATGTATTCAATTCTCTTGGTTTTCTCCCGATAAACGTCCTTTTGGTAACCCTTGTGATAAACAGGCTTCTTACCATGAGATCGCAGAGAGAAAGACTGAGGAAGATGAACATGGTAATCGGCACGTTTTTCTCGGAAACAGGAAACGACCTGATATCTCTTTTCACCAGGGCGGACAAAGACTGTAATACCCTGTCCTCGATGCTTGATGTAAAGGGCGAATGGGGTAAGAAGAGTTTTTCCGACGCAATACACAGATGTCAGAATTTTAATTACTCCGCCGATCTGTCCCTTGACGATCTCGCCGCTCTTAAGGAATATCTAATGGAAAAGCGTGATTTCCTTCTGCGGCTCCTTGAAAACCCGATCCTTCTCGAGAACGAATCCTTTACAGAACTACTGAGGGCCGTATTTCATCTCCAGGAGGAGCTCGGCTACAGGGAGGAGTTCAGTGAACTGCCCAAAAGTGATATTCTCCATCTCAAAGGGGACATCAATCGTGTCTATGGAAGAATTGTGATAAGCTGGATTGAATATATGGAGTACCTCGACGAGCATTTCCCTTACCTGTTCTCGCTGCAGATGAGGATCAATCCATTCGACAGAAACGCCTGTCCGATTGTTAAAAGCTGACTGAATTTCATAATAAAAAAGAATATATCACATACCTCCCTTTTCAGTCTTTATGAAAGAAACAGAAGATGAGATCGAGATACTGATCGGAGGAAAGGCAGGTGAAGGTATAAACCGGGCTGGACAGGTAATCGCCGAGATAATGTCCGAAAGCGGGTACAATGTCTTCATGATATTCGATCACCCGTCTCTGATAAAGGGCGGCCATAATTTTACCGTAATCCGGGCGTCGAAAGGTCATGCCGGTGGAATAAAGAAAAGATACGATATTGCAATAGCCCTCGATAAAAATACGATAAACCTCCATAAAGATAATTTTTCCCGGGATACGGTGGTAATATTCAATTCGGACAGGGTGAAAAAAGTGGAGGGCACCGGTATCCCTGCAAGCTCCATCGTAGAGGATGCGGGTGGAATTCCGATCATGATCAATTCATGCCTGATAGGTGCCTTCTGCAGATCCGCCGGCTTTGAATGGTCAGACGTGGAGCCGATCTTAAGAAGCAAATTCCCGATAAAGAGCGATCTTAACCTGAAAGTCGCAAAAAGCGGTTTCGAGCATTCGGAAAAGAAGGTGACTTTGGATCCGGCAGACGCCGGGAAGGAGAAGGACAAAGTCATCTCCGGGAGCGAAGCAGTCGGGCTTGGGCTGGCCTACGGCGGAATCGAAGGATATATCGCATATCCCATGTCTCCAGCTTCGGGGATTCTTCATTTTCTCTCGTCCAAAAAGGATGAATTCAATATCAAAGTTTTTCAGCCCGAAGGTGAGATCGCAGCCATTCTCATGGCCGAGGGCATGGCCTGCTGCGGATCTAAAGCCGCGGTCGGTACATCGGGAGGCGGGTTCTGCCTGATGAATGAAGGGTTGTCGTTTTCCGGCATAGCAGAAGTGCCGATCGTGATCGTAAACGCCCAGAGGCAGTCCCCGTCGACGGGGGCTCCGACATATACTGCACAGAGCGATCTTCCGTATGTAATATCCGCGGGCCACGGGGAGTTTCCGCGAATCGTCGTCTCTCCCGGTAATGCAGAGCAGGCATTTGTGTGGTCTGCAAAGGCGGTCGGCCTTGCGTGGCAGTTCCAGGTCCCGGTCATAGTCCTGACTGATGTAACGCTCGGCGATTCCCTCTACAGTTTCGACCCAGCCAATGTTCTGAAAGAAAGATATGACTATACTGCGTCCGTTGCCGCCGAGGAGGGGGATTACCTAAGGTATAGATATACTGAGGACGGAGTGTCTCCACTTGGATTTTTCAACGGGGATTTCGGGACTGTCAAGATCAACGGAAAGACTCATGATGAATTGGGAATTTCAACGGATAATCCCCTGGTCCTGGAAAAACTTGCCGAAAAACGGAAACTTAAAGATCATGCCATAAGGGAGGCGATGGAGAATGAAGACTGCATCGTCAAGTCCGGGAACGAGGGATCGAAGACCATCGTCGTTTCCTGGGGCTCCAATGGTCCACTCTGCAGCGAGGTATGCGGGAAGACGGGGCTGAGATCGGTCCAGCCTATTGTGCTCCATCCCTTCCCGGAGAAGCAGTTCGAAGATTCAGTCTCGGGGTATGAACGCATGATTGTCGTCGAGGATAATTCAACCGGACAGCTTGCGGACATTATAAGAAAACAGGGATATTCTGTCGATGCTACGATCCTGAATTACACCGGGAGGCAGATGACGATCGAAACGCTTGAAGAGCGGCTGAAGGAGGTGCTGTGATGTCTGCCCGGAACCTGATCACGGATGCCCCGAATACCTGGTGCGAGGGCTGCGGCAATTTTGCTATCCTTCATTCGATAAAGAATATTGTCGGTGAATTCGAGGAGGAGGGCATAAAACCCGAACAGATCGTTCTTGTTACCGGCATCGGTTGTCACGCGAAGATAGCAGATTATCTTAACATCAATACCCTGTATTCCCTGCACGGAAGGGCGATTCCTTATGCAACAGGGATCAAGATTGCGAACCCTGACCTGAAGGTCATATGCTGCGTCGGCGACGGGGATTCATATGCCGAGGGGATCGAACATCTTCTCTTCGCTGCAAAGAGGAACCTGGATATCACCGTTGTCGTTCATGACAACCGTGTCTACGGTCTTACCACGGGGCAGTACACGCCTACTTCGCCCGGAACTTATCACGGCAAATCGAATCCCCCCGACGGCAGCGACTTCCCGTTCAATCCCCTGAAGCTGATGCTCTGTTCGGGTGCGACATTTATCGGAAGGGGCTATACCGGGAGAATGGATCATCTCCAGGACCTGATTAAGAAAGGAATATCCCACAGGGGTTTTTCCTTCATCGAGGTGCTCCAGATCTGCGCAAGCTTCTATAATAAGTCGCAATGCTACGACGAGCATGTTTACGATTACGAAGGAGATACAGGAGACATCGGCAGGGCATTCTCAGCAGCCTCGGAATGGGACTACAACAGCGATTCCCAAATTCCGCTCGGGCTGATATACAGGGCCGAAAGAGAGATCTTTGAGGAGAGATTCAGTAACACCACCTCCGATCCCGAAGCTCGCAGAAAGGCGGTTCTTGAATTCCTGGGCAGGTAATTTTGCAGTCTCAGCAAGGATTAAATAATTTCAAATCAATCTTCGAATGACAGGAGAATAAAAAAATGGCGATAAATCAAAGAATGGAACAGGCATTGAACGACCAGATCAAGTGGGAGCTGTACTCATCGTATCTCTACCTGTCGATGTCATCATGGTATGAATCGGAAGGTCTGAAAGGATTTGCACAGTGGGAATATGTCCAGGCACAGGAGGAGAGGGATCATGCAATCAAGATCTACAGGTATGTCATATCGAGGGGCGGAAGGGTTGTCCTCCAGCCGATCGATGCACCTCCGTTCGAATGGGCCTCTCCCCTGGCAGCCTTCGCTCATTCGCTCGAACACGAGCAGAATGTTACGAAGATGATATACAACCTCGTTGATATTGCAACCGAGGAGAAGGATCATGCCACGAGCAACATGCTCCAGTGGTTCGTCGACGAACAGGTAGAAGAAGAGGACGATGCGGGTCAGATCGTCGATCAGCTTGAAAAGATTGAGAAGACCGACAATCTCTCGCTGCTCTACACTCTCGACAAGGAGCTCGGGACAAGGGTCTATGTACCCCTCCAGCCCACAACAGCCCCCGGCCAGCAGTAATCCCCGCAGGGGATCAAATAATTTATAATTCTTTTTTCACAACAAGGTAGTATGGAGGGGCGTGATAACCGGGACTATCCCGTGAAATGGCTGATCTTCACCGTAGGCCTCGGGGTATTTATCGGTTCGTTCAATATCAGTCTCCTGAATGTTTCCCTGCCTTCGATTGCACTGTATTTCGATTCGAATCTAAGCACGGTCTCGTGGGCGCTGGTGATCTATCTCGTCGTCCTGTCCGGGACGATTCTTGCATTCGGAAGACTTGCCGATATCAAGGGCGTAAAAAAGATATTCATCTCGGGATTTGCTGTATTTACTGCCGGAACATTTCTGTGTGGTTTTTCTCCGGGGATACATTTTCTCATCTTCTTCAGGATGGTCCAGGCGGTTGGAGGAGCGATGCTTTCCGCGACGGCTCCGGTGATAATCGTGAATTTCCTCCCGAAAGAGGAGAAGGGTTTTGGCCTGGGTATAATCGCCACGCTTGCAACTACCGGGATTGCACTCGGGGCTGTTGCAGGCGGGATTATAACGTCCTTTGCAGGCTGGCAGTACATCTTCTTCTTTTGCGTCCCGATAGGTGTTGCCGGAATGCTGCTCGCCTACAGGTTTATTCCGAAGATAACACCGGGGACGAAGGTATGGTCTTTCGATATTCCCGGGACGGTCTTCATGGTTCTCGGGATCTCGACTCTTCTCCTCGGCCTGAACAAGGGGCGGGAGTTTGGCTGGACCTCGACACCGATCGTGGCAGTATTCGTTCTTTCGGCTATATTCTGGATTGCGTTTATTGTATGGGAGAATCGAGCCAATGAGCCGGTTCTCGATTTCAGGCTTTTCGGTAATAACTCGTTCGTCCTTGCAAACATATCCGGCTTTATGATAAAGACCGTATTCACCGGGATAATACTGATCTTTACGCTGTATTTCGAGATCGTCAAGGGCTTTGATCTTGCCCTTGTCGGGCTTCTGCTTTTGATCCCTGCAACGGTTTCGATGATTGTCGCACCGTTCGCAGGGAAGGTGTCTGATAAAGTCGGCTCGAAGATGTTATGCACCTCCGGCTGCCTGACCGTGACGATGGTCTTCCTGATCTTTTCGTTGTTCGCTGGTATTATGGGGTATATTTTTTCCGCCCTGGCACTTGCGGTGTTCGGGTTTTCGATGGGGATCTTTCTCACTCCTAACCGGAAACTGATACTAGGGCATAGTCCGCCCGACAAGAAAGGGGTGTCGTCGGGGATCATGAAGACCTTCGGGAACTTCGGTTCGGCTCTAGGGATCATCATCTTCGGAACGGCGCTTGAAGAGATCATCGGTATCTCCGGCGGCGAGATGTACATGGCCCCGGTTCAGCCGGTCCCGGAGTTTATGGTTACCGGGTTTACCTACACCTTCGCCATTGCGCTCATGATCTGCCTTGCTACGACGGTTCTGACATTCTTCGTAAAAGAGCCCGAGCAGGAGCTATAATCGCCGGGATTTGGGGCATCGACAAACCACCGGAGCTTTCTCCGTGAATCCGGTATTTTTCGTGTTATATAGTTTTAATACGTCTAAAATCAAAATTACTTAAAAACCGGGTGATAAACAAATGACCGGACAATTTGTACCAAAGAAGGTGTTTTTCACCTCCGGATGCGGGAGTCACGAAGATAAGCTGACTTCCTTCGAGATGTCCCTCCGCCGGGCCTCGATAGAATGCTATAATCTTGTCGAAGTCAGTTCGATTTTACCGCCGAAATGCCGTATCATATCCCGGAGTGCGGGTATCAAAGAGCTTTTTCCCGGCAGCGTGGTCTTTACCGTCCTGTCCCGTCTCTCGTCCAAAGAGCCGTCGCGGAGGATCACAGCGTCCGTGGGATGTGCCGTCCCTGAGAAGCCCGAGACGAACTGGGGATATTTTACCGAATACCACACCTATGACGAGACGAAAGAGGAGGCAGGGGATTATGCCGAGAAGATCGCGGAAAACATGTTCAAAAGCGTCTGGCAAAAGGTCCCAGCCAAGACCATGAACATAACCGAATCGGCAATTGTCGATGCCGACGGCCTCTGGACGACAGTTGTCGCTGCTGCGGTTTTTCTGATGGAATAAAAAAATAAAAAAAGATTAATAACTTCTTCCTACGACAGCCTGTTTCGAAGGCTTGCCGCAGATTACACATTTTCCTTCGGACTTATCGATAAATTCCGACCTGATCTCGTCGCCGAGGACACTGACATCGTACCTCTTCTCGATCTCCTGTGCACATTCCTCGCAGCCGCACCACTGGACGATCGCAATTCCAGACTCCACTGCCTCTTTGATCTCGTCGGGCTCTTCGACTATTTTGATCTGGCTCCGGATTCTTTCGACAGCCCTTGACTTCAGCTGTTCTTTGAACTGATCCATAAACGCCATGACCCCTTCCTTCAGGTTTTCACGCGGGATGCTCGTCTTCTCCCCGAACCTGTCGGCGGCCATCACGACACCGTTCTCAAGATCTCTCGGCCCGATCTCAAGCCTGAGAGGAGTTCCACGCATCTCCCAGTGGTAGTATTTGGCGCCCGGTCTGAGGGGTCTGTCGTCGATTTTGACTCTCAGCCCTGCGGCCTTCATCTCCGCTTCGATATCCTTCGCAGCCTGCGTTACCTCTTCGGCCATCTTTTTCATTATAATCGGGACGATAACAACCTGAACCGGTGCGATCTCCGGGGGAAGAACAAGACCCTTGTCGTCGCCGTGAATAGAGATCAGTGCGGCGATGCACCTCTCCGAGATCCCGTAGCAGGTCTGGTAGGCATACTGCTGCTCCCCATTCTCATCCTCGTAACAGATCTCGAAGGTCTTCGCGAAGTTGTCGCCGAGATGGTGTGCGGTTCCGACCTGAAGCGTTCGTCCGTCCGGCATCACCGCGTCCGCAGCGATAGTATAATCCGCACCTGGGAATTTGTCCCAGTCCGGCCTCTTCGACATGATCACAGGGACGCAAAGCCTGTCATAGAACTCTTTGTACAGGGAGACGGCGTCTTCCACCTGCTCCTTCGCCTCCTCCCATGTTGCATGAACAGTATGGGCCTCCTTGAAGGACGTGATCTCACGCAGGCGGATGAGAGGTCTCGTATGTTTCGTCTCGTAGCGGAACGTATTCACGATCTGGTAGAGCTTAATCGGAAGATCCGCATGGGACCGGACCCATAACGCATACATCGGGTAGATTGCAGTCTCGCTCGTCGGGCGAAGCGCCAGCGGAACGTCGAGCTTGCTGAGTCCCCCGTTCGTCACCCAGTAAACCTCCTCTTCAAACCCTTTGATATGCTCCGCCTCCTTCATGAATTCATATTCCGGAATTAAGAGTGGAAAGAGAGTCTCTTCGTGATCCCTGTCGAGAAGTTCCCTCAGTATGCCGTAGGTCGCCTTCCTTATCGCAAAACCGTGCGGAAACCAGACATAAAGTCCTTTTACGGGATACCTGACATCCATAATCTCGGCCCGCCAGAGTATCTCGTTATACCATTCGCTAAAATTATTCTTTGAGGGCAATGAACCGCTGTCTTCAGACATTTATCAGACTCCCTGAACTACTAGATCTATGATTTGGGGCGTAATAAAAGCCTCTATAATCGCTGCGGCGGCGAGAAGGGGAATTACAATCATGAGAAAAACTTTAGCGAGCTTTCCCGCATATTCCGCCGCATCGTCCATGCCCTTATACTCCATCCACAATGATTCGGCAAGGAGAAACCCGAGACCCGAAGAGATAATGAACGCAGGGATCTCGAAGATGCCGTGCGGAATTATACCCGCTGCGACTGCTGCTACTCCCTGGGCCTTTGCAGCATATTCAAGGACAAAGCCTATTATCACTCCGTTTGTCAGCAGCACGATCAGTGTCACTACCCCGAACGTCGCACCCCCTATGAAAAGAAGGATCGATGCCTCGAGATTGTTGATGAAAAGAGTGACTGCCATCGTAGCGGAGTCCTGTTCGTTTATGTAACTGAAGAGATCGTCGTTTAATGCCTGGATAAGTGTCTCGGCACTCCCGGAGTTCTGGCCGATCGTCAGTGCACCGATTGCCAGGAAGACTACGAAGATTACGAGTGAAAAAGAGATGCTGTAAGAGAGTTTCTTATCAAACATAGAGGATCATCCTCACCATGTCGCGTATTCCCGGTGCAAGCCCTACCATGATCATCGCGAGAATAATCAGGTGGAACAGCGCTTTGTTCCCTTCCTGCCTGTAGATCTGGAGTATATAGATAGCAGGGATTATCACGACGAGCTTTAATGCGAACATAGAAAATGCGGTGCCGGTCGCTTCGATCAGTGCCGAGCCCACGACATGCTGCTCGACATACGTCACCTCGTGGAGGTCTATGCCGAAACTCGTCGCACTCGCGTCGAGCATATGCCCGAATATTAACAGCTTGTAGAGGATGTCGTCGACATAATCCCATTTAAGGGCGTATTTGACGAACGCCCAGACTGCAAGGGACGATATGCATGCAATCCCGAGGATTGAAAACATCACGAAGAAGTTTATCTGGGTGACCGTGAGCCCGTACCATACCAGCGGAACCAGGGAGATCGCGCATGCAATAATCCCTCCTGTTGCAAAACCCTTGTGATAATCCGCTATGATCTTTCTCCCTTCAAGTGCTCTTGAGAGCACCAGGACCACTATCGCATAGAAGAAAATCACGAAGTAGATCAGCGGAGTTATCAGAAGAACGTAATAGGGATAGGGTATAATTCCCGTATCTTCGACGACACGGAGAAATCCGCCCAGGACGATATACGGGATAAGCGACAGGACGAAGTCCTTGTCAATCTCGATTCCGGCGCGAAGAAGCCATTTATAGACCAGGTACACCGATACAATCAGGATAATTGCGTAGGTGAGCGTATCAACGATTGTATACGCTCCGCCGTTGACGATTGGACCAACGTAATATTTGTATATAAAATCCCCAATCATTTATTGATAAAATAATGAGCGCAGATAGTATAAAAGTACTCAAAAACCCTCAATTCGACAAATCGAAATGGCTCCAGATGCCAAGAGATATTATCATCGGGCATGATGCGGTCGAGCAGCTCCCCGATGTCTGCAGGGATTTGCATATCGGCAGGTCTGCGCTGATAATATCCGGCGAACATACGATGAAGGCGGCAGGCGCCAGGGTTCTCGATCTCGTAGGTGAGAACGGCTGCACTACCGAAGTTTTCATGTCGGAATCAATATCTATCGATTCGATAAATGAAGCCCAGGAGGCCGCAAAGAGCCATGATTATATTATAGGCGTCGGCGGCGGAAGGGTTATCGATCTTGCGAAAGTTGTTTCATACAATCTCGATCAGCACTTCATCAGTGTGCCCACCGCCGCATCGCATGACGGCATAGCATCGTCGAGAGCTTCGGTCTCGACGGAGAAGGGAGCGGTCTCGGTCGATGCGCAGCCCCCTTCCGCAATTATCGCCGACACCGGGATTATTGCAAAGGCTCCTTTCAGGCTTATGGCATCCGGCTGTGCAGATATAATCTCCAACAGGACCGCGATACTCGACTGGGAAATATCCCACAGGCTTCGCGGGGAGGCGATCAGCGAATATGCGGCTGCTCTCTCGGCGATGACCGCAGACATACTCGTAAAGAATGCAGGCCTAATCAAGCCCGGATCGGAAGAGGCGGCTTGGATCGTAACAAAAGCCCTGGTCTCATCCGGAGTGGCGATGAGCATCGCGGGATCTTCACGCCCTGCAAGCGGAGGAGAGCACAAATTCAGTCATGCACTGGACATTCTCGCTCCAGGCAAAGGTCTTCACGGCGAGCAGTGCGGAATCGGTTCGATAATGACGATGTACCTGCACGGGGGGGACTGGCGTGGCCTCAGGAGTTCGCTTAAGGCGATAGGAGCACCGGTGACCCCGGCAAAGATCGGCATCGACGACGAGACTGCGGTTGAAGCCCTTCTGATGGCAAAAAAGATCAGGCCGGAGAGATTTACGATTCTCGATGCTGGAATGGGGCGTGAATGTGCGGAAAAACTTGTAGCAATGCTTTACAAGGAGTAAAAGGGATCTAAAAGGTGTATAAAGTGAGCGTAGATGAAGTAAAAATAACCCTTGTCGGGAGCGACCTTGCGGAAGAGGGCCTTGAATTCGTTTACCGCGGGGAGCTTGAGGACTGTGAAGGGTGCAGGATGCATAAGGTATGCAACAATCTTACCCCGAGAAAGAGCTACAGGATTACCGGAATCAGGAACTCCAATATCCTGCCATGCAATGTTCATCATAACGGGGTCTGTGCCGTGGAGGTAGTCGACTCGCCTGTCATGGTCCTGATCGATGCTAAGAAGGCAATCCTGAACTCCGAGATTACGATGGATTTCATCTGCCCCGAGATCGGTTGTGACAATTATGAAAAGTGCTTTCCCGAAGGTATTGTCGAGAGCGGGAAATATCTTGTAACGAGGATCGTCGATTCGAAAAAAGTTTCCTGTGAAAGAGGAAAAAGCCTGAAGTGTGTAGAGCTTATCCCGAAATGAATTGAATTTGCTACATGTAATTATACCCTGTTTCGGGTATTTCCAGCTGTTGAAAATAATCGGCAGAAACTCTAAATAACATAATTGGAAACCAATAATTATCATGAATCACAGGGGGCCGGCAAAGGATCTGGACAAGGTTTTCTTTTTGATTCTGCTTGTAACTCTTCTTTCGAATTCTTTGATTTACCTCTTTGCGTTTGCCCTGAACTGGGAGGCCTGGTTCTTTGGCATGAAAGTGGACGGTTTGGATGCAGGCATTATATTGTTCACTTACTTCCTGATCTCGACCATACTCGCGTTTCTCCTCTTCAGATACCCGCGGCGGATTCCGGAAATTGCACTGATGTCGATCTTCTTTTTCGGGTTCAAATTCATCGATTCCGCAGAAACTGTTCAGGAGATAAGCGGGGGACTGCGTTCATACAACGAATTTATGGTAGTTTTTTTGATAACTCCTTTGGTAGTACTGGTCGGTCATATTATCGTCGGCCGCTTCTATGACAGGGAGATGGACCAGATGGGGAAGGAGTATAATGATCAGAACGGACAAACAGGTAAACTATAATTTATCCGCTTTTAAGGAAGCCTTTGCTTTTTTCATCATATTTTTTCTTGCTACAGGGAAAGTTCCCCGGGCACAATCAACGTCGGAATCTACACCGTTCTTTCCCGGTGCAGATGAAAAACCATTTGAACCGCAAAAATCGCGCCGGGCTTTGATTTTTTATGTGCAATTACCGCAACAGCTTTTGCCGTTCCCTTCTGCCTGTAGCAACACAGGATACAAAAACCTGATTTTTGGTGATATACATGGAAAAACTTCCTGAAAACAGAAATCTGCGTGATGTCGTGCCGGCAATAATCCTTTTGGGCTGCTTCGGCGGTATCTGCCTGGCAGTAATGGTAATTTTTCTGCAGGGGATCTGGGCTCCGGTTCTTGATTATAACGTCTCTGTTTCCCGTGTAAAAGATTTTCAGTTGATCGGATTGTCTCTCATTATTTTCTGGACACTTGGAATGATGGCATCCGATCTCTTCTGCACCGGAGGAGAAAAGGCAAGGAGCCCGGTAATTACCGGGCTTGCCTCCGGCATAGCTACGGCATTTGTTTTTTCATCGATTAACGTTTTAGTATCCCCACCGTTTTTATTTTCCTGGGAGAATGGTATCTTCAGTATACAGACGGGTACGCTTTTCTTCAGGCTGATAGAATGGCTAATCCTATTTTCGGCATTCGCAATCACATCAGGCATCCTTCAGTCGATTGGTGCATGGCACCGTCATTCCCGGCAGGAATTAAAACAAGAGACAGTTGACGTCCGGGAGAAATCGTCCTTTTATGGGATGCTTTATGCTTACCGGTTTTTGATCCTTGTCCTCCTTGCGTTACTCATAATACCGCCGGTTATTGTATACGCCGGGATAACCACGGGAGTCATTGAAAGAGATAATCCCGCGTATCGTCCATTTGACAGTGTGAATGTATCCCGTACGGAAGACGAGTCTATTCTTATTCTCCTGAATCCCGATCCGGAGTGTCCGCAGAAAGAACAGGGCCTCCGTTTTGTAAATATAACGGTCGACGGGAAGGATGTCAGCACTAAGTCAGTAATAATGAATTCAGGATTAAATCTTTCAATCGATCCACCGGAAGGACTGCTGTACAGAAATAATTCATCCGCAATTCTCCGGGGTGATTATCTGTCGGGCAACAATACGGTTCTCATCAGGGTTGATGTCATCTATACTGATCTCGGGTTCAGTGATGTCATCTATAATAAGACAATCTAGAACGGCCTGAATCTAAAAAAACAAGATAATCAGATAAATGGTCACCTCGTTTTTCTCTATATACGTATTAATGCGAATCAGGGCGCATAAACAAATTAAATAACCTGATCGTGGGCTATTGAATTAAATTCAAATTTTATGGTGTTTTCAGCTTCGGATCAATCATCCGGGATTGCTGATCTCTTTGTTGTTTCAGACGACTGCACAAGGTCAGATATAAAGATCACCAATAAATTATATCTGCTTTTGACTGAAGTTAATTTGTAAGGATTGGTGATCTAGTGCAGAAAGAGGAATTATTACATCTACACATGCTTTTGGTGCATGTAAAAAAGTACTATGAATCGGTTAGAAACGAAGACGTACTTACAACTCATTATGACGAATTAAACATTTCTCCGGTTCACATTCACAAGAATAAAGTCTGCCACAAAGAGGCAATTCTGACTCTTGGAAAAGAACTCGTGGGATATCTTCAGAACGAGCAGATCCAGAACGTGGGATATGCTCCGGGGACTGGTACTGAAGAGGTTGCTGTTGAACACTAAACAATCCAAAGATTCAATTTTTTTTTTAAGGGAGATAATCTCCCTGATTAAATCCGAAGCAAAAGATCAGTCTGATATCCAGAAGATCAAGGCATCGGTCTGCAGAAAATATTCTCTTGAGCGGATGCCGAAGAATTCGGAGATATTCGCGGCAGCGGTGGATGATGAGGAAAGGGAAATTCTCCGTGCGTATCTCCAGGTGAAGCCGGCAAGGACGATCTCCGGGGTGGCCCCGGTGGCTGTCATGACTTCTCCACACAAGTGCCCGCATGGCAAATGCCTTCCCTGCCCCGGAGGACCGGAGCACCCGTTCGGCTCTCCCCAGAGTTATACCGGAGAAGAGCCGGCGGCCCTTCGTGCGAGGCAGCACGAATACGATCCTTACACCCAGGTGCAGGCGAGACTGAGGCAGTTCGAGGAGCTCGGACATCACGTTGACAAGGCGGAGCTCATAGTCATGGGCGGAACCATAACCGCCAGGGACTCCGAGTACAGGAACTGGTTCATGAGATCGTGTATCCGTGCGATGAACGAATACGGCGGGGAGGATCGCGGCGATATCTTCGGCTTCGAAGAACTTTGCGAAGAGAACGAGACCGCCAGGGTCAGGTGCATTGCGGCGACCTTCGAGACAAGGCCCGACTGGTGCATGAAGGAGCATATCGACGATATGCTCGCCCTCGGGGTTACGAAGGTCGAGCTCGGCGTCCAGCAGATCGAAAACAGGATCCTCGAATACAACCGCAGGGGTCACGGTGTCGAGGCGACTGAGGAGGCGAACCGTCTACTGAGGGATGCGGGCCTCAAGGTCGGATTTCACGTGATGCCCAACCTTCCTTCGGCAACTATAGAAGACGACAAGAAGATGTTCGATCTCCTGTTTACAGACGAGAGGTTCTGCCCGGATTTTTTGAAGATCTATCCCACTCTTGTAACGCCTGGCTCGGAGATCGAGGAGCTGTGGCGATCCGGACAATACGATGTCTACGACGAGGACGATCTCATCGATCTCGTGGCATACGGTAAATCGAAGCTCCCGCAATACGTCCGTCTCCAGAGAGTCCAGAGGGATATTCCTGCAAAACTGATACTGCGGGGATCGCATTTCAGCAACTTCCGCCAGCTTGCAAAAGAGAGGCTTGAAAGCACGGGTGGACGGTGCAAGTGCATAAGATGCAGCGAGGCGGGACGAAATGAGATCAGCGAACCGCCGGAGATCGATACGATCAGGTACAGGTGCTGCGGCGGCGACGAGTTCTTCATCCGCTATGTTTCGGGAGAATCTCTCATCGGTTTTATCCGCCTGAGATTCCCCGCCGATCCGTGGAGAGAGGAGATTCTCGATTCGGCCCTCGTCCGTGAGCTCCATGTATACGGAGCCGTCGTACCTATTGCGGAAAAGGCGGGCCCGAACGAATGGCAGCACAGGAATTTCGGGGACCGTCTCTTAAAGGAGGCCGAGAGAGTCGCAGGAGAAGCCGGATACGGAAGTGTCGGTATAATGAGCGGTATCGGTGTACGGCCTTATTACAGGAAAAAAGGATACAATAGAAGCGGCCCATATATGGTTAAGGAATTATAATGGATGCCGCAACCTTCGAATACCTGAAAAGGCGTTTTGAGGAATATTACAAAACCGCCACTTTTATGTTTCCTCCTGCAACCGAGCAACGCGAATGGGGTTTCATATTCTTCGAGCCCGACGGCGAGGTAAGGATGAGGAGGCATATCGGTTTCGGCTCGAAGAGCGAGGTTGAGGCATATATGCGTTCGATGGTGCCCAGGCACGCCTATCATTCCACGGCATATTACCATCTTCCTTCCGCATCCACCATGCAGGAGAAGGTCTGGTCCGGTGCCGACCTAGTATTCGATCTCGACGCCGATCATATCATGAGGGGGGCCTACGACGTGATGCTCGACCGCGTAAAGGAAGAAGTCTTCAAACTGCTGGATATGCTGACCGGCGAACTCGGCTTCCTGAACAGGGACATAAGCATCGTATTCTCGGGCGGAAGGGGGTATCACATCCATATCAGGAATCTTGAGACAAGGCAGTGGGGCAGTCCGGAGAGACGCGAGCTTGTCGATTATGTCTGCGGAATAGGAATCGATCCCGGTTTTATGCTGTCCGGACACCGCGACACAGGATGGTCTGCGAGATACCGGTCCGCAGTTCTCGAATACTTCGACGATCTCCAGAATGCAGATCGCAAAGACGCCGTCAAAACCATAGGCGCCATAAAAGGAGTAGGCGATCCGTCGGCTGAGTCTTTTGTCGATTCCTTAAAGGATACTTCGAAGAGGATCAGGAGCGGGAAGAAGGATGTTCCCGTTTTCGGCACTCTCGGGAAGGTCCTGGAGCAGGAGGAAGGCCCTCTTGTCGAAAAGATCCGCGAGAGAGCCGCCCTGACGGACGAACCGGTGACCACCGACATAAAAAGGCTGATCCGTATGCCCGGTTCTCTCCACGGTGGCAGCGGCTTTCGGGTGGTGCCGCTCACGGTTAAGGAGCTCGAAGGGTTCGATCCGCTTGTAGACGCCGTTGTGTTCGGCGAATCCCCGGTAAAGGTCGATATGGGTTTCAGCCTTGCGATGCCTGTTCTCGGAAACACATATTCACTAGAAAAAGGGATAAATACTGTACCTGAAGCTCTTGCAGTCTTCCTGTGCGCAAGAGGTGCGGGAAGATATGCGGGCAGCGGGAGATAGGGATGGATCTTGATTACCTAAGGCTGATTATTTTAGAGGAAAGGGACAGCGGCAGGCTTGCCGAGATCAGCCACGAGACATTCAGGGATTCTGCGGAATATCTCCAGGAGCTGTACTCCGAGGCGAAAGAGAAATCCATCGATAATTTCAGCACCCGACGTGTGAGCGAGCTGATCGATGAGATCGAGAGCGTTACGTCTACGCTCCAGGACATCTCGTCCCTCCGCCTCAACAAAATTATAAAACTCGCACTTGTAACCGTCCAGGGCGGAAGAACGGATAAAGAGGAGCTGAAAAGGATGCTTCCTCCCGAGAGGGAGATGTACGAGGAGATCCTTAAATCCGTAAAGGCATGCAGGAGCAGGATGATCGAGCCCGATATGGAGTCGCTGTCCACGCCTGCGGCAGTCGATGAAATTTCCATCCCTGTAATGGAATCCGGTGAATCCTTCCTTCCGGATGCCGGTATTATCCCCGAAGATGAGGCTGTTCCGGCAGACGAAACGCAGGGTTACGAGCCGGTTTATGTTTCGGAGGATATCGACTCTTTTATGGGGCTTGACGGCAGGATATATACACTCTCGAAAGAGGACATTGTTATGCTGCCGGAGAAAAATGCGTCCGTGTTGTACACCCGCAACATAGCCTTAAATATTAGGGTTGGCAAATAATAATGAGATTTATCAGGATAATCAATACCTGATTTCTAAGATTCCAGGTCTTATGGATCCTGGTGAATATATCAGCTTAAGGGGCTTGAGATTTTATGAAGATGCCAACAAAATTCAAGACATATTGTCCGTATTGCAGAACACACGAGATCCACGAGGTCGAAAGGGTAAAGAAGGGCCGTGACCTTCACCTTCACTGGATCGACCGCCAGAAAGGTCGCAGAAGCAAGGTCGGCAACATGGGTAAGTTCTCGAAAGTGCCCGGTGGAGACAAACCCACAAAGAGGATCAACGTGAGATACAGGTGCACAAAGTGCGGCAAGGCTCACCTCAGATCGGGAGTCAAGGCCGGTAAATTCGAACTTACGGAGTGATTATAATGGTCAGAGTAAACAGAGATAACAGGACAAAATTCTACACTGTCAAGTGTCCGGACTGCGAAAACGAACAGGTAATCTTCCAGAGGGCAAGCACAGTCGTAAACTGTGTTGTCTGCGGTAAGGTTCTGGCAGAGCCCAGCGGCGGCAATGCAAAGATAAAGGCAGAGATTATTGCCGCCAACGAGTAACCGTTATACATGTACGAGAGAGAGTGGCCTGAAGAAGGAGAACTTGTAGTCTGCACGGTGACGAGTGTCAAGGATTTTGTTGCATTCGTCACCCTGGATGAATACAATAACAACGAAGGCTTAATCCCGATTGCAGAAGTTGCGCGTGGCTGGATCAAACACATCCGCGACTTCGTACGGGAAGGGCAGAAGGTAGTTTGCAAAGTTCTCCATGTAAACAAAAGCCGCGGACATATCGATCTCTCACTGAAGGATGTCAACGATCACCAGCGGAAAGAAAAGATCAACGAGTGGAAAAACGAGCAGAAAGCAAGGAAATGGATAGAGTTCATATCCGAAGCAAGCGGTTTTCCCGGAGACGAGATCGAGAAGATATTCTATAGAGAATACGGTGCCTTATTCCCCGTTTTCGAGGATATCCTGATCGACGAAGAGACGACACTCAAAAAGCTCGATCTGGAAAAGAAGGTCGCCGATTCGCTGGTGTCTATTGCAAACGACAATGTTAAACTTCCCAAAGTTACAATTTCAGGTACGCTGATTCTGACATCGAACAAACCCGACGGGGTAAATGTAATTCGCAGGGCGCTCCGGAGTGCAAACCCCAAAGTGGAAGAAGATGTCGAGATCGAACTTTTCTATGTCGGTGCGCCAAAATACCGGGTAAAAGTTACTGCTCCCGATTACAAATCTGCTGAAAAAGCTATAAACAAAGTCGCCAAAGCAGCTATCGGAGTTGTCGAGAGAGCCGACGGTTACGGCGAGTTCGTCCGTAAGCAGAAGTCCGGTAAGAACTGATATGAGCAAGAGGATCAGAAAATGCCCCGATGACGGGCATTATACCCTTTCCTCAATATGTCCTGTATGCGGGAAGGAAACTTTTAATGCGCATCCTCCCCGGTATTCTCCTCAGGATGCCTACGGGAAATACAGGAGGGAGATAAAAGATGATTGAAGATATATCTGTAGATTTTTTTGGCAGCGATTCCGACGATTTTTCATGCGACGTTATGATCGAGGGGCTTCCGGGTGTGGGGCAGGTAGGGAAACTTGCGGCCGAACACATGATGGAAGAGCTTGGTGCAGAGAAGATCGCAGAGATCAGATCCATTTTTTTCCCACCCCAGGTTCTCGTCGACGAGGCAGGAGTCGCACATCTCCCGAAAAACGAGATCTACAGGTATGCCGACGAAGAAATAAGAATAATGTTTCTGGTCGGTGATTTCCAGAGCGGCTCTGCCGAAGGTCACTACATTCTTACGGATACCTATCTCGATATTGCGGAAAAACTGGGTATAAAGCGGATCTACACTCTCGGGGGATACGGCGTGGGCCGTCTCATTCAGGACATCCGTGTCATCGCGGCCGTCAATGACGAAAAACTTAAGGAAGAGGTCACAAATGCCGGGGCTGTTTTTGCACAGGACGAGCCCGGCGGAGGTATCATCGGAGCTTCGGGCCTCCTTCTCGGCCTCGGGGCAAAACGCGGAATGGAGGGTATCTGCCTGATGGGCGAGACGTCCGGCTATATCGTCGATCCGAAGAGCTCGAACTGTCTACTTGCTGTTCTTTCAAAGATGCTCGGAATAAGTATAGACTCCGCAAAACTCCAGGAGAGGGCGTCCGAGATGGAAGTCTTCCTTGAAAGGCTCAAGACGATGGAACAGATGAAGACAGAGGACGAACTGAGCTATATCGGGTGATGTATGATCTGCAATGCGGATTTCCATATACATTCTCTTTTTTCGATGGCTTCGTCCAAAAACACAACTCCTGAAAATCTTATTAATTCGTGCCTGATCAAAGGGCTTGACATTCTCGGTTCAGGCGATGCACTGCATCCTGTCTGGAGAAAGATGTGGGCTGATTACGGCCCCGGCGGCGGAAAGGATGTAACGGTTATCCCTACTACAGAGGTTCAGGCGGAAGGAAGGGTTCATCACCTGATCCTGATGGAGGATTTCGATCAGGCTCAGACTATCGCCGAAGATTTCAGGCCGTATTCTAAAAATATCGACTCCGACGGCAGGCCGCACGTGAATCTTGACGGCGGGAGGATCGCAAAGATCGTGCACGAAGCCGGAGCATACATAGGTCCTGCTCATGCCTTCACCCCCTGGACTGGCATGTATGGGAGATTCGATTCCCTTTGCGAATGTTACAGGGGCGAGCCGGTTGATTTTCTCGAACTCGGCCTCAGTGCGGATACGTCTTACGGGGAACAAATACCCGAACTCTCCGGAGTTCCCTTCCTCTCCAACTCCGACGCACACAGCCCGCAGCTTCATAAACTCGGGCGGGAGTTCAACAGGCTCGACATTTCCGATCGAAGCATAAGGTCGATCCTCGATGCCGTGTTCGGGGGAAAGATCGTGCTTAATGCCGGTTTCTTCCCCGAAGAGGGAAAATACAACCGGACCGCATGCACCCGCTGCTACAGGCAGTTTTCCGTTTCCGAGGCCGAGGGACTTTCATGGAGATGCCCGGATGACGGCGGGAGCATCAAGATGGGAGTCCGCGACAGGGCTTTCTCCCACAGCGATGAGAAGGCCCGGCCCGGGAACCGGCCCCCTTACATGCATATTATTCCTCTCGGGGAGATAATACAGAAGACCGTGGGTGCTTCATCTCCCGGTACAAAGAAATGTGCAGGTCTTTACAAATCTTTTATCGAAAGCCTTGGAGATGAAATTTCGATCCTGCTCGATATCCCTTATGAAAGGCTCTCTTCCGTTGATGAGAAGACGGCGGAAGCAATAATAAAATTCAGAAACGAAGATGTCGTGCTTCATCCCGGTGGTGGCGGGAAGTACGGCGGTTTTGATCTGGAGTGATTATATAACACGGACAGGGTTCTGATTCGTCATAACTTCGTTTTCTTTTTTTTTGATTTTGGGTGGCCGGGTTTCACGTCGTACTTTTAGGTGATCATCGGGGCGGTTCGTGAGCCCGGTCAGCAGGTTAAGGGTTTGTCAAGAGGGAGGACGGGGACAACTAAAATGCGGTCGCCTGCTTGGTGATGTATGTCCTGCACAGGGTGCCGGCGGAGGCGATCACTTCGAGAAGAGATGTTTCCGTTTTGGGAGTTGGCGAGGGATCTTTGGATACGGGGAATTGAAGAGATACTTCAGTTCTGCATCTTCTAGGGAGCTTTATGCATGAATGTTTTAATAATCCGAGTTTCTATAAAACCAAAATATTAATATTAATTTTGCAATAATTACTAATTATTAAATGAGAAATAAATATTTTTCAATCATTAAGGAATATTTTGGTTTTACTTCTTTTATACTATTTGTGTTATTTTTTTTCATCATAATATTAGCATATTTATATGAGTGCGATATTATTTTTTCAAATTTCAATAATGATTATTATAAAGGTTGCTGGCATCTAAATTATGTTCATTCTGATTTTCAATATTTACACTCTCTCTTGGTTACAGTAATTGAAATTCAGGTAGCTTTTATCTCTTTAATATTATCGACATTAATTGTAATTTCTCAGCTAATGGGAAGATATCAAACTCCTAGTGCGACAGATGCGGTGATAACTGACAAAAAAGTTAAGTATACTTTAATTTTCTATGCCTGTTTTATTGTAATTGAAATCTTAGCTCTTATTTTTATAGATATATTAAATAATGAAGATCACGACTTTCCATTACTTTTAGGCTCATTATATCTTTTGATAATATTCATAATTTCATATCTCTTCTGTAGTTTTTCGAGATTAATAGTATACATTGTTCAATACACAAATGTTAAAAAGACTCTAGATAGACTCACTTTAGATCTTAAAAAAACTATAATTCCAGAAAAAACCTCTGAAAAAGATAGTGATTTTTATATTCAACAAATATTAGATATTTTATCAAAATCAATATTAAATCATGAAAGTTCTACTTTTTTTCACGGATTATATCAACTTCAAAAAGAATTATTTGATTCTTTCTGCCAGAATAAAGAAACGGATGCTAATGAATGTAACAATTCTATAGAAATACCGAATGAGTGTGATAATTCTGAATTTGTATGTTTGAAAAAAAAGGATCACTGCTTTTTTTTCACTCCTTTTTTTCAAGATAGTTCAAAAGAATTGTTTAGAATTTCTTTAAATTCGAAGGTTATAATTACATATTTGAAGAGTAAATTCACATATTTGAAGAGTAAATTCACATATTTGAAGAGTAAATTCACATATTTGAAGAGTAAATTTACATATTTGAAAAGTAAATTCACATATTTGAAGAGTAAAATTCCATTTTTGAAGGGTAAAATTCAAGCATCAGATGTTGCTCCAATACAAAAAGAAGAAATTAACTCCTTGTTTATCTTTACTTTAAAAGATTGCTGCTCAATGTCTGTCGAGAGTAAGTATGAACGCGGTTTTATTATTATAATTGAAATCTTAACAATTTATGCTCAGGGAATTATCAATTTAGAAAGAAAATTGAAACATTACAATCAAAAACATGACGATCCGTCTCAAAAACTAAGTGAAATATTATACAGTGATTCTATAATCTTTTTAGATCTAGCTTATAAAAATGCTTACTCTAAAAAATTGGAAACAGCATTGGTTGCTATAGGATGGGGTTTTTTTTATTTCTTTTATCAGTACATTGATAATGGTAAAAAGGATTTTGATGATATCCTTCAAAAACTTAATTATTACTTGAGTGATTTGGATCAAGAAGAATTGTATTCAGTTTACCCTCAGTATTCATTTATCCTTACGTATTTCTGCATTATATTATATGAAAGATCTACAGGAATATTTGGAGATAAACAAGAAATTAATAATTTTCCACAGAAGCTAGATGAAGTAAAGACTATGCTTGAACGTTTAAAATATAAAGCAAATGGGCATACAGGTAATATTGAATATGACTTGGATATAATTAATTTCTGTATTGAAATAATTCAATCAATAAAATTGGAAGATCTTAATTCAAAGGGTGACTACCGTTTTAATAATAAATTTATTTCGGTATTGAGCGAAATATTACGATTTATTCGTATAAATTTAGGCACTGAATATCTTTTATATGCAAATTTACTTACACTCCAAGCAAATTATTATTTTATAAATGGGGACTATTTTAATGCTGAAGGCAAATTAATCCATGCAAAGGAGATAATATGTAAAAAATACGGTAAGAAAATCAATTATGCAACATCAGTCGGTCATTTGGCTCGTTTATACAACGATTGGGGGAGGTTAGAGTTAGCTAAACAAAACTGTAGCATTGCCACTTATATTCGCTATAAAGAGTATGTTTTAGGCCAAAAAGATAATGAGCATCGTTTAAACCATAAAGATCTCGCAGCTAGTTTTTCGATTTATGGGGTCATATTTCGACTAGATTTTAATAATGATTTAGCATTAAAAATTATGGATAAAGCCTTGGAAATTCGTAAAATTGTCTTTGGAGGTGAAAAAAATCATTTATATGCAGCAGGTCTTTTGTATGTTTCATTTTTAAATATGGAATTAGGAAATTACAAATTAGCATTCTGTTGTGTAGATAAAGGAAGTCAAATTAGAAAAGAAATTGGTTCTTTAGAAAAGTTTCCTTCGTTGGGAATAATATGTTTGATGCTAAAGGCTATGCATATTAATGAATATGGGGAATATCTGAAAACATATTCAATCCTAGAAATGCCTTCTGATATTCTTTCCGAAATAAATAAAATTGATAATAAATTTAGTGTTTATTCAGATCCTCAGTCTTGTTTTCGAACTGCCTTAAAATTGTGTGATGAAGAATTAAAAAACCCAGAATATAATATATGTTTAGAATATAATGTATATTTAGAATATAATCTACATTTGGAAGATAATGTGTATTTAGAAGATATTATCTGTTTTGAAGGCAGGGTCTGTTTTGAATATAATATAAGTTCGGATTATAATATAAATTCAGATTATAATATACATTTAGAAGAAAATATAAATTCAGATTATAATATACATTTAGAAGAAAATATAAATTCAGAATATAACGTAAATTTAGATTACCTCTCTATGTTATTGATAAAAATAAAAGTATTATATAATTTAAAAAGGTACAATGAAGCTAAAAAATTATGTTTAGAGGCAGAAAAAATAAAACCAAAGGGATTAAGTGATTCTCATCCTAGTTTTATTCTTCCCAAACAGAATTTAACAAGAATTCATTATGCCTGTGGAGAATTTGAAACTGGATTGAAAAAAATTGAAGAAGCCTTTGAACTTGCTGAAAATTTTTACAAAGATAAGAATGATAAGGATAATATTTATTATATCGCTAGTTTATTGAATTTGTCCAATGCCCGTTATATTTATGGACTATTTAAAAACGATAAAGAATGTCTTAATAAGGCAGAAGAGGGATATATCAAAATTCTTAAACTTTCAATGAAATATGGGCCGGTTAATGGATTGCATTGCCTTTATATGGGGGCTGTTCTAAATTTAAGCAGATTATATTTAGATTCAAAGTATTTAGATCCAAAGAATCCTAAAAAAGGGTTGGATTTGTATAATAAAAAACTGGAGGTCAATATTGAAGAAATATGTTGCCCATATGATAAAGGTCCTCTTATTGACAAGTTAAAGAATTCTGGTAGATTCTTGAGATCCAATAAGAAATCCGTTAAAATTAAGTTTATTGATTTAATAGAACTCGCAAAAGAGAATACGGAACAAGATTATTTGAATCTTTGCTGTTTTTACGATGAAATTATTATTCAATACAAAGAAATAAAAAAATATTGTAATGGGATGAAAAATTGTGATGAGATAAAAAAGAATGATCAAATCATTGATTATTCCAAAAAATATGAACAGTTATATTATTACAAAATTAAGGTTGAAATTTTAACAACAGACCATCTCCCCACCCTAAATACCTTTTTTAATTTGGCAACGTATTTTTAATATTTAAAAAAATTAAATTTATTTCCCTCTAATTTTTATATACTGATTTTTTCAATCATTTAATTTATCAAAAAATCCTTTCATCTAAACAAAATTCCGGATTCTCCGGAATTGTTGATATTGCTTTTATTTGAAGAATAGGAGGGCCGTATAGGTCTTGATATTTGTAAGTCCTGATTAAAAAATTTAAAAGAATCTGGTTCAATCCACTCACCCTTTTAGTGGGGGTATTGGATTTGAACTCCAAATGCTGATCTGAGGATTTTAAAGTTTTAAATTATCAATCAGAACTGCTCTCTTTAATCTGTCCGAGAATCTGTTTTCTTATCTCTTTGATCTCTTCAAGCGCCTTGTCCCTGGTATCCAGATCTCCTCTTTCATGTGCAGCCGTCGCTATATCGGTCAGCTGGATAATGAGTGAAAACGTTTCACCGTCTTCAAGGATCTTTTTTGAGATCATATATGCTTGAATTATTTGCCCTTTTAAAGTTTATATAATAAATGGTAATGGCTTATTTTATTGGAATTTGGTCTCAATCAGGGTTTTTGCGAATTTATCCGTAAAATAAGCATGAGTATATCCGGCGAGAATATTATTGGTATAGATCCCGTCTTTTCCGTCTTCTATTCCCCTGCCTCTCTTCAGTTTTAGCGCATATTTAACATCCTCAAGTCCGGTCAGTCTTGTATAATGGAATTCATGCCCCCTGTAGCATGTGCCTTTGGGTATTATGCAGTCTGAAACAGTACATTCGGCATCGACATATCCGAGTGCCTGGAACCTGTCCATCTTTATGGTCTCTGCGGGAATAAGCCCGCACATCTTTGATTTTTTGCCGTCGATCTCTATTCTTTCTGTGAGATATGTCAGGCCGCCGCATTCTGCATATACAGGCATTCCGGAGTCTGCAGCCTTTTTAACATCTTCCCTGCATTTCGATCCCTCAAGCTCTTCTCCGAAAAGTTCCGGATAGCCCCCGCCGAAATAAAGTGCGTCGACATCAGGCAGCCTGCCGGATATAGGGCTGAAGAAGATCAGTTCTGCCCCGTTACGCCTTAGAAGATCGAAATTATCCGCATAATAAAAGTTGAACGCCCTGTCATAGGCAACCCCGATCCTTATTTTACAGTCCCCGGATGCTTTTTCCCCGTCGGTTTCTTTATAATCGAAATTGCTTTTTGCATCTTCAATTATTTCATCTATGTTACAGTTATCCTCCAGCACATCTCCGAACTCCGAGATCGAACTGGTCTCATAGGCCATCTGTATTCCGAGGTGACGGCTTTCCACACTTTTCCCTTTCTCGAACGGAATCCACCCGTATGCTTTTTTGACAACCGAACATTCGATCATCTCCCTGTGGCGGGGGCTTCCGATCCGGTTGTAGATGACTCCGGTGATATCTATGTTCCTGTCAAAGATATCAAAGCCCTTCACAACCGCGTTTATGCTCCTTGAGCTTCCTTTCGTATCGGCAACAAGGACAACGGGGCAACCGAGTATCTTCGAGACATGTGCAGTGCTTCCGTAATCTTCGCCTTCAAGCCCGTCATAAAGGCCCATTACACCCTCTATTACAGCTATGTCGGCTCCTTCACATGCCCTGACAAATGTATCGATTACCCCGTCTTCCTCCATCATGAACGGATCGAGGTTTCTTGAGTGCCGTCCGCATATCGCAGTGTGATGTGTGGGATCGATGAAGTCAGGACCCACCTTGAATGGCTGTACCCTAAGTCCTCTCTTTACAAGTGCAGACATAAGAGCACCTGCAATTGTGGTTTTTCCGCATCCGCTGTGGGTGCCTGCAATAATTATGGCGGGGATCATTAGGATCAGTTATCGCCGGTATGGTATTATTCTTTTGTGTTTTTTGCATAATTAACTGATTTTGGGTTTTTTGAGGATTCCTAAAAAAGTAAAAATAAATAGTTTTAGACCTAACTATTTTTTGTTAGATCCAATTTAATTGGGTTTGGTAATTTATTATTGAGGAGGTAATGAAAAATGCATATTATGGAGGGTTTTCTTCCAAGTCCCTGGTGGGAGATTTGGTGGATTATTGCACTTCCGTGTTTAATATACGGTTGCTATAAACTGAAGAAACTGATGGAGGAGAATCGCGAGGTTCTTCCGCTTCTAGGAGTCGCAGGAGGTTTCATATTCGTTCTTTCGGCTCTTAAGTTACCGTCCGTTACAGGTAGTTGTTCGCATCCTACCGGAACCGCACTCTCGGCGATATCGTTCGGCCCGTGGATTACAACCGTGCTCGGTTTTATCGTTCTGCTCTTCCAGGCGCTCTTCCTTGCACATGGTGGTATCACAACACTCGGCGCCAACATGTTCTCGATGGCAATTGTAGGTCCGTTTGTCGGTTACTGGGTATTCAAAGGTCTTGACAAGATTAACTTCAACTTCTTTGCTAACGTGTTCGTTGCCGCATTCCTGTGCGATCTCGTCACTTACTGTGTAACATCGCTTGAGCTTGCACTTGCATTCCCGGCGACCGCCGGAGGACTCCTGGCATCCTTCGCAGCTTTCCTTGGTGTCTTTGCAATTACCCAGGTTCCGCTTGCGATTGTCGAAGGTTTCGTGTTCGTGGTTATCTTCAAGTACATCATCATACTCAAGCCCGAGCTTCTGGTTAAGATGAAAGTCATGACCCAGGAGAAGATGGACAAAGTTAAGGGAGGAATTGAAGAATGAAATATCTTTACGAGACAATTGCAGTGATCGCGATTATCGTTTTCATTGGCATATTCCTGTATACGGATACCATGGTTCAGGCTTCGGGCGAGGAAGGCTGGGCAGGAACCGACGGCGTAGGGTCGGAAATGATCGAGGCTCAGGGATATGTGCCCTGGATAGATAACTCCGACTACACGTTCACTCCTCCGTCAGGAGAGATCGAATCCTGTCTCTTCGCACTTCAGGCTACATTCGGCGGTCTTTTGATCGGCTGGATATTCGGCTCGTGGTACACAGAGAGAAAAATTAAAAAGACTACAAATTAACTATTTTTAGAATTGTGAACTGATGTATTACGAATTGTTGGAAGATATAGCGCAGGAAAGTCGTATAAGGGATGTAAATCCTGCAGTTAAACTGGTGCTGGGTCTCGGTTGCATACTTATCTGCATATCTTCCAACAGCTTTCTGACTCCGCTTTTAATAGCAGTGGCGATAAGCCTTGTTACGATATTCATCGGCGGTATAAGTCCGCGTTTTTACCTGAAGCTGCTCCTGATCCCTCTGGGATTCGCAATTTTCAGTGTCATCGTGATAATTTTTCTTAGAAACAGCGGCGATGTAGTTTTTTCATACAACCTGTTCGGGGTGCTCAACCTGACTGCGACGAAAGGGAGCCTGAACGAGGGCATTCTTGTATTCTCCCGCGTCTTCGGTGGAATGTGTTCGCTGTTTTTCATCTCGCTGACTACCCCGACGACAGAGACTTTTACTCTCGCGAAGAAATGCAGGGTTCCGGATTTTCTCCTCGAACTTTCGATGCTCATCTACAGGTTCATTTTCATCCTGATCGAGCAGGCGGAGATGATACACAGTGCACAGGTCATGCGGCTGGCTTATGGGAGGAGAAAGGGTTCGGTCAACTCTTTCGGGATGATGGCGGGAGCTCTTTTCATCAACTCATGGGACGCGGGGGAGAGGCTTATCGGTGCAATGGATGCAAGGTGTTATAACGGCAAATTTTCGATCATGGGAGAACAGAGTAGTTTCTTCTGTCCTGCTTTACTGCTGTCGGTGATCTTCCTGTCCGTTTTCGTCGTGGTGATGATAATGACGAACAATATTAATTTTTACGGAGGCATTATCCAGTGAAAAGTATCATCCGGTTAAAAGATGTTGAATTCAGCTATCCCAACGGCCAGAAGGCGCTTAAGGGAATCAATTTGGAGATCTTTGAAGGAGAAAAGATCGCCCTCGTAGGATCGAACGGTGCAGGAAAATCGACACTCCTCCTTATGCTGAACGGAATGCTGAAGCCTGGTTCCGGGACTGTCTTTTTTAAGGGCGAACCTGTTTCATATACCCGCAATAAATTAAGGGACCTGAGAAAAAACGTCGGTTTTGTATTCCAGAATCCTGATCACCAGATAATTGCCCCGACTGTATTCCAGGATGTTGCATTCGGCCCGGTGAATCTTGACTATGAGGAGGACGAGATAAAACAGGCTGTTTCCGAGGCGCTGATGTACGTGGATCTTTCAGGCTTCGAGCGCCGTCCTCCACATCAGCTTTCCGGGGGAGAGAAGAAGAAGGTGGCGATAGCCGGTATTCTGGCTATGAACCCCGACGTGCTTGTATTCGATGAGCCGACAAGCGCCCTCGATCCCGCAAGCTCCGAAGGCATCATGGAGCTGCTCGACGAACTGAACCATGAAGGAAAGACCACCATAATTTCGACCCATGACGTCGAACTGGCATATCCGTGGGCCGACAGGATCATCCTGATGAACGACGGCATGATACTAAGTTGTAGTAATCCTTCCGGCGCCTTCTCCGATGAAAAGATACTGCGGGATGCAAAATTATCGAGACCTGTCCTGCTCGAACTTTATCATTCCCTGTTCGAGATGGATATGCTTCCCGAAGCGGAGAGCCCCCCGAAATCTGTTCTTGATTTTGTTCATCTGGTGGAGAGAGAGAACGGTGCAAATGATAAAGGCAAAAGCGAAAGGTGCGGTTCCATATATCTGGTCGATGCAGACAGGCTTGGCGACAGATCCCTGAAGGAGTGTCTCGAATCACTCACGGTCGATTTTGTCGGTGCGATGGGTTCTTACGCCAAGAAGAAGGCTGAAACCGACGGGATCGATCTGAATTTCACATACGGTGTCATCGATAAATGCCTGCTAAAGGCAATATCCGGGCAGAACAGTATGATTATTACAACCGGTGGGATGATCAAAAGAGTAATTGATCGTGTCAATGGGTTCTGTGAGGAGAGCGGGAAACAGGTCGATGTCGTTTCTATGGACGAATTTGTGGGACTGTCTTGATTTTACCGGTTGGGTATAAGCCCCTGACGGGGCAACCCGGACGCAGTTTGCTCCGCAAAACTGCGTAAAGATGATAACCCGGCCTGGACGCTACCCCTCCGGGTAGCCTCGGCCGGGAATTAAATAAGTCAGAATATTTATCATTTTTTTTGAAGAAGATCTCTGGAGCCGGAGGGATGCTTGTCCATCCCGAAGGTGACTTATCACAATTTGCGAAAGTTTGCGCAGCAAACTGAGCACCGGGCTGCCCCGAAGGGGCTTATGCCCTTATTATTCACAGAACATTAAAGGAAAAAACCGGGCTTATGCCCAAAAAAATTCTCAAAAATTTCGTGAAAAATGATCTGATGAGGGGCTTAAGCCCCTAAAGTCACAAAATGATATCTTAAAAATCCCCGACAAAAAGAACGAACAACCCCGTCCGCGGAGAAGGAGGATTCCTGACATCCCCTTTCTGAATGTTCTCGTCCGGGTACCCGAGCCGTTCGCAGACAGCGATTTTGCAATCCGGAGATCCAACCAACAGCCTCTCTGCAAGTTTTTCAGTACTGAACTCCGGGTCTGCAATTATGAATACGATCTTTCCTCTTGAAATGTCAAAGCAGATCTCATCGAACGCCTTTTCGTGATCCTTCGCATGAGCGTTTACGATAGTCGTCTTTGTCATCGGGATCTTCAGTTTTGCACAGGCGTACTGGTACGATGAAATCCCCGACACTATCTCACCGTCAAGATACCCGAGACCCGCGAGCATCGGATCTCCTGTCGAAAGGATCACCGCATTGTCGGGTAGCGTCCTGAGGCTCTTGTAATCCGAGATTATCCGGGCATCGCACTCTTTTCCTATATGGGCAGATGCCAGTTCCAATGCTCTTTCCGAGCCGTAGATAAGATCAGCACTCTCAATGGCACTGATGGCTTCTTCCGTGAGCATCCCCGGTCCGCATCCAACCCCTACAATCTTCATCCTGAATCTCCGATAATTTCACCGTTGCGCCCGATGATCATGACTCTCATACCAGGCATCTTCTTCTTATAATCATTAAGATTTTCTTTGAGAATCGATTCCCATCTCTCCGACATTGTCAGCTCCTCAACAGTCTTGTATCCCGTTCCGTCAAGAATCTCCGGATTGATGAACTTGAGGATGAGCGCCGGGAGCCCGCAGAGTATTGCCCTGCCCATCGCTGCCTCGATCGCTCTTCCCATGAATTTCCCGACAAGAACCACTTCGTTGTCAGGGAAGAGCATCCTCGAGTACCTGAGGCCCGTTCTTCCGGTCGTCAGGACCGGGGTGTCAGTATTTTTGATTCTGTCGAATACGTCTTCCGAGAGGTGATCGGCCCAGGGTTCAACAAGTCCGGTAGACCCGAGAACCGAAACACCACCCATCACCCCTACCTTCGGGTTGAGAGTCTGTTCGCCGATCTCTTTTCCTTTCGGAATGCTGAGTTCGACGGAGACACCGTTAAGGTTCAGGACCTCTGCCGCCTCTCCTATCGATCGGAGGATCGCATTCATTGCCGGATGGCTTATCGCAGGATCGCCTTTTTTGTATCTCGGGGTCTCCCTCTCGAAACGTCCGATCCCTTCTCCGGCGGTAAAATCAATTCCTGATCCGGTCTCAACGGCTTTGGCAGAAAACTGAAGGCCGGATGTTATATCGTTTTTGTAATCCCCGGAATATTTGTATGCAGTCCCTGTCCCGTCTTTTCCTTCGGCCTTTACTCCAAAACGGAGATTGCACGACAGCAGAATATCGACTTCCGATACAGGCGTTCTGAGGGACAGAACTGCCGCTTTGCATGCGGCGGCAGCGGTAGTTCCCGTAGTAAATCCTCTTTTAAGTATCTCTCCCGTCGAGGTAAGTATGGCAAGACCCCTTCTGACAAGTTCCAGGGCCTCTTCATCTCTGCAAAGCCTGACCCAGTCTTCGGGGTACTCAAAACCGGTTACGGGATCAATTACCTTCATCAGATCTGCTGTTTTTCAATAAACATCGTGATAATCTCGTTCATCGAGGCAACCGCAGGAGGAGTTCCTCCACGTGTTCCCCTGTTCGAGACGGACGGAACGTCTTTTGTACGAAGTAGCTCCTTGGATTCCTTTGCATTCACAAATCCCACAGGCGTCCCGATAACAAGTGCCGGCTTTATGCCCTTGTCGATAAAGTCGCAGACCATAAGCAGGGCCGAAGGTGCGTTGCCTATTACGATAATCGAGCCCTCGATTTTGTCTTTCAATGCGATAAAGCCCGCAGAACTCCTGGTAATCTCTTTGTTTTTGGAAACTTCGGATTCATAATCCAGTACACACAGGACTTCCGAGTTATGCTCTTTCTTTCTGATTCCAGTCTGGACCATCCTGATGTCGGTGATGATCGGTGCCCCGGATTCGAGAGCCTTAAGACCGGCATCGATCGGATTATTTTTAAAGGCCATCAGATCGGCCATGATGAAATCCCCGACCGCGATTGCGCATCTCTGGCGTATCCTGTCCTCAGGCGTTTCGTCTCCAACTACCATCCTTGCAAGGCCCCTGCTCGTCGACGAGATCTGGTAGCCTTCTTTTGTGTCCGCTCCCGGATCAATATACGTATTTCCTGTCATAACCCCTCGGAGTAATCATAATATCTTTACCGCATACATCCTGTATACGGGTTTCTTCACCGCCGATGATCACTATAGAACTCATGTCCACAAAGCTGTCGTCGTCGAAGAGCGATTTCAGCGTGAAAAATCTTTTATCCTCGTTCTCCCTGTATGCATTTTTGACAACGGCAACAGGCGTCTCTTCTTTTTTATATTTCAGGGCGATCGATAAGGCCAGAGAAAGATTAGCGGGCCTTCCTCTGCTTTTCGGGTTGTAGAGCGCAACCGGAATTCCCATCTGAAATGCGAGGTCAAGCCTCTTTTCAATAATCTCCAGCGGAGTCAGGAGATCGGAGAGGGATATCGTGACATAGTCCCCCGAGAGTGGGGATCCGGCAAGAGAAGCTGCTGCAGTCGCGGCAGTAACACCGGGTACGACCTCGTAGTCGATACACGAATCCTCGTGAGCGATTACCTCAAGGACGATGCTTGCCATACCATAGATTCCGGGATCGCCCCCGCTGACCATACAGACTTTCCTTGTTTCTGCAAGCTCGACGCATCTCTTTGCCCGGTCTACCTCTTTGCCCATCGAGCTTCGAATAACTTCCTTGCCTTCGATGTATTCCGGGATATGATCAAGGTAAAAGTCGTTCCCGATAATAATATCAGATTCCCTGATCGCTTCTATTGCCCTTCCGGTAAGCTGTGTGTTCTTACCCGGGCCTGTTCCGACAATGAATAATTTTCCTTTGTTATCGTTACCTGATGACTGCAACTGTTACTCCTCCGTATTTTCGTTTGTTCATTATGATCTCCTTTCTCTTCGACAATGCAAGAGCCGCAGGTTCAGCAACCCCGGGAAGGCCGAGTTTGTCCTGTGCTCTTGACGGCGATTCGGGATTCTGTTCTTTCAGTGTTTCATCGTCCAGGAAGATCAGGTTTCCGTTAATCTCCCCGATCGCATCGATCAGGCCCTTTTCGTTCTTCTTGAGGCATGTCGTTGCATATGCCAGAACCTCTTCTCTCCCGATTCCTGCATCGGACAATGCGGAGTCGATCGCCCGGAGGACTTCCTCCTTCGAAATTCCCTTTCGGCACCCGACACCCACTATATATTCCCCTTTTTCAAGCAGGACCGATACACCCGGGGGAACAATTGCAATGGCCGGCGGCTCTATGATCTGAATGGTCGTCTTTCCGTCAAGGATGGATGAGTTGACCGCCCGTGTAGAGTCCTTGTTGATTATCTCAAGACCTCTCTCATCCGCGATTCCTTCGACAGAAGGGAGACCACGGGTCTCCGTCGCGGTAGTAATCACCGGATGGACACCATATTTCCCGAGCTCCCTTGCCAGCTCGTTTCCGCCGTGATGTCCGCCGATTACCGGAATTGCGTATCTCAGGTCCGGGCTGACTACGACAATGCACGGGTCGGTCCACTTGTCCTCAAGGTACGGGGCTGCAGCCCTGACTGCTATTCCTGCGGACATTACTGCAGCTATTCTTTTGTACCTGCTGAAAATATCGCCGAAAGTTTCCTTTGAATAAAGCTCGAAGTCTGCATTCAGCTTCTCTGCCAGCTCCTTTGCCCCCGGAGCAAACTTATTCAGGGAGATTACGACAGTATCCTTCATCCGTACAGGTGCGAATTTACGTATTCAGGTCCCGAGGCATTCACAACCTCGCCGATTATAATGAGGGCCGTCTTCTCTATTCCGGCTTCCCGTGCCTTTTGTGCAATATCGGAGACAGTACCTCTTACGATCTTTTCATCAGGCCATGTTGTATGATAGACGACTGCGGCAGGAGTATCGGGAGGACATTCAACCTTTTCGAATATCTCCTCCATATGCTCAGTGCCAAGGAAGATCACCATCGTCTGACCGAGTCTCGACATCTCCGCGATCTGGTCCGTATCGAGTGTTTTCCCTGCAGGCCGTGTAATGATTACGGATTCGGAGACTCCCTTGAGTGTATACTGGATGCCGAGCGAGGCTGCTGCACCGAACATCGAAGATACCCCGGGTACCCTTTCGGTCTCAATCCCGGCTTTTTTCAGGATCTCGACCTGCTCTATTATCGCCCCGTAGAGGGCGGGATCGCCGGAATGAAGTCTCACGACAGTCTTTCCTTCCTTTGCCGCCCTTATCATGATCTCGGTCATGACCTCAAGCTTCATGCCCCAGCTGTCGTATTTCTCCGGTGCCGGGCATTCGTCGACAAGCTGCGAGTTCACGAGCGAACCTGCATAAATCAGGAGATCGGCATTGTCCAGCAGTTCTTTTCCTTTAACTGTAATAAGGCCGGGATCTCCGCATCCCGCACCAACGATATAGATCTTCGGCATTTTCTTCACTTTTCCGTGTTTTCGCTTTTTCTTATTTACTTCCCTGCAAACAGTACGCTAAAATAGGCGCTTTCTTCCGGTAGATTGTCGTTCCTGTAGATCTTCTGGCCGCTCATGTACATCCTCTCGGCAAGGATGAAATTGCTGTAACCTTCCTTTTTCAGTTCTTCGGCCTTCTGCCGGGGCTTTCTCACCTTAAGCAGGATCCTGCAGTCCGTCTCCGATCCGTCCGAGATCTCGATTCCTCCGTTTATATAGATCCCGGCGGCAGAGGCCAGTGCCGTAATCGAACTTACACCGGGGACCGTTTCGTATTCGATCTCCGGGTATTTTTCGTCAAGGACACTGCAAAGTCTTCCGAAGGTTCCGTAGAAATTCGGGTCCCCGAGTATGCAGAATACCGCAAGGCCGTTCTTTGCCACGGGAGCGATCTTATCCGCATTCTCCTCGATGCATCTTTTGATGTATTCCTGGTCGTCTGTCATGGGAAACGAGAGCACCACCGGGTCCTTCCTGTAAGGGGATATTATCTCCTTTGCGACCTTTCCGGGGACAAAGACCTGGTCCGCTTCCTGTATCAGCCGTACGGCCTTTACAGTAAGAAGTTCGGGATCTCCGGGGCCGATACCTACCGCAACGAGCATCTATGCCACCTCCCCGACAATGATGTATACCGGGTTTATCGGTTTGAACATGATATCGCCCACAAGTTCGTATGACCGGGAAACCTGAACATGCACGACTTCCCTGAAAATTCCAAGCTCTTTCATCTTATTTATGGTCCTTGAAACAGTATCGAGGAGGACTGCGTTTACTACAATTCTTCCGGATACAACAGATTTAAGTTTTTCAAGAATAATCTCGATATTTCCGGACCCCCCGAGAAATGCACAGTCGAGAGCTCCTATATCGTCCAGGGCGGCGGACGCCTCCCCGTGTATAAGGATAATATTCTCCCTTCCTGCCTTTTCGATCTCCGATTTTGCGTAATCTACAGCTTCGGCTCTTCTGTCTATTGCATAAACGGTGCTGCACTTTTTCGATGCTTCAATAGATATCTTCGCAGTGCCGCATCCGATATCGGCCATAACATCTCCGTCTTCAATATTGAGCTTTTGGAGAGAAACTGCCATTATTTCGTCCTGGGTCGGTCCGCCTTTGAGTCCCATTGATAATATATTATCGGCCTGAATGGGTTAAATTGTTGGCTTTCGTGTGAAGACCCCGGTGACGTGATATAATTACTTTTTGCAATTCTAACAATTGGTAAAGGTTAAAGGCATTATCTGATGTATAATATAAGAATGATCGTAATTCGTAGGGAGATTTGCGGATACTGCGGAGCCTGTGTTTCAGTCTGTCCTGAAGCTGCGCTGGAACTTGTAGATGCATATCTTGAAATCGATACGGAAAAATGCAAAAACTGCAGGATCTGCGTAAGGGTCTGCCCTCTTGGTGCACTGGGGGTTTCGGATGAAGAGTGAATATGATATCCTGGTGATTGGCGGGGGACCCGGCGGTGCGCTCGCTGCAAAAACCGCAGTCGAATCCGGACTTACCGCCTGTATTATCGAAAAAAGACCGGCAATCGGTGCACCTGTCAGGTGTGCGGAGGGTATCGGGGAGGATTTGATCTCGGAATTTTTCGATGAGGTAGATCCCAAATGGATCTCGGCAAAGATCGAGCGGGCCAAGATCATCGCTCCCGATGGATCTTCATTCTACCTTGACCCTGCAATGGCAGGCAATGAAGTGGGATATGTCCTTGATCGCAAATTTTTCGATCGCGATCTCGTCTGGCAGGCTGTCGATGCGGGTGCCGAATGCTATGTAAGGGCCCGTGCTGTGGATGCGATTGTCGAGGACGGCTATGTTAAGGGCGCTGTCATCGAATACGGGGGAGAAAGATACGAAGTTCGTGCGAAGGTCGTAATTGCGGCCGACGGCGTGGAATCGAAGTTCTCAAGGTACTGCGGGATCGATACGACCGTTCCGCTGAGAGAGCTTGAGACCTGTGCCCAGTATCTCATGACCAATATCGACATCGAGCCCGGCGTAACTGTCTTCTACGTCGGAAGAGATGTGGCTCCCGAGGGCTACATCTGGATATTTCCGAAGGGCGAGAGATCTGCGAATGTCGGCATAGGCATCTCGGGGACCCAGTCCAAGGATGGGAAGAGGGCGAAGGACTACCTCGACAAATATGTAGCGGAGAACTTCCCCGAAGGAAAAGTCATCGAGCTGATAATAGGCGGTGTCTCTGTCTGCGAACCCCTTGAGTGTACTGTTGCAAACGGACTTGTGGTCGTCGGGGATGCGGCAAGGCTCAGCGATCCCATAACAGGCGGCGGCATATACAACGCAATGTATTCGGGTAAACTTGCAGCAGAGGTTGCGGCGGAATGCATTGAGAACAATGACTGGAGCAGGGATGCCCTTATGGAATATGACGAAATCTGGCGTGAATCAAGGATGGGCAAGGCTCTCCAGCGCAATTACCAGATTAAGGAGATCTTTGTAAAACTTGACGATGAGCAGCTCAATGCAATCCTGAATTCGGTCAACAATCTCGCGATGAAGGAGTTTTCGACACTCACCCTGATCAAGGAACTGATGAGGCTCAATCCCAAGGTGCTCAAGGATCTTAAAGGGCTTAAGAAATATTTTGAATAAAAACCTGAAACATATTTTTCTATTCTGTAATTATCGGGCACGGCAGCGATCTCAATTGATAAAAATTAGGACGTAACCGGATGTATATTTTAATAAATGATCGTTATTCGCAGGGAGATTTGCGGAGACTGTGGGATTTATATAAAGGTCTGTCCTCCCTGTGCGTTGGGTGTGTCGAATGAAGAATGAATATGATGTCCTTGTAATAGGCGGGGGGCCCGGCGGTGCACTTGCGGCAAAGGTCGCTGCAGGCTCGGGGCTTTCGGTCTGTATAGTAGAAAAGAGGCCGGCAATAGGTACTCCCGTGAGGTGTGCGGAAGGTATCGAGGCGAGTGTGCTCCCGGAATTTTTCAATGAAATGGACCCCAAATGGATCTCTGCAAAGATCAGGCGGGCGAAGATCGTAGCTCCAGACGGTTCTTCATTCTACCTCCGTCCGGCCGTGTCGGGCGATGAGGTCGGATATATCCTCGATCGCAAGTTCTTCGATCGCGATTTAGTCCGGCAGGCTGTCGATGCGGGAGCAGAATGCTACATAAAGGCCCGTGCTGTGAACGCCATCGTAGAAGACGGATATTTGAAGGGTGCGGTCCTCGAATATGGGGGAGAGAGATCCGAAGTTCGTGCAAAGGTTGTCATTGCTGCCGACGGCGTTGAATCCAAGTTCTCCAGGTACTGCGGGATTGATTCTACGGTCCCTCTAAACGGAATTAAGACCTGCGCACAGTACCTTATGACCGATATCGATATCGAACCCGGGGTGATTGTTTTCTCTGTAGGGAGAGATGCGGCGCCGGAGGGCTATGCCTGGATATTCCCGAAGGGCGAAAGATCTGCAAATGTAGGTGTTTGTATCCCGGGGAACCGATCCGGTGACGGGAAGAGGGCGAGAGATTACCTCGACAAATATGTAGCAGAGCACTTCCCTGAAGGAAAGGCCCTCGAGTTGATGACCGGGGGTATCCCGGTATGCGAACCCCTTGAGTGCACTGTTGCAAACGGGCTTATAGTCGTCGGGGATGCGGCAAGGCTGAGTTATCCCTTCAGTGGCGGGGGCATATACAATGCGATGTATTCGGGGAAGCTTGCAGGGGAAATCGCCGTGGAATGTATCGCAAAGAATGACTGGAGCAGGAGTGCTCTCATGAAATATGATAAAACCTGGCGTGAATCAAAGCTTGGCGGCGTCATCAGGCATAGCTACCAGATTAAGGAGATCTTTGTAAAACTTGACGACAACCAGCTAAATGCAATCCTGAATTCCATCAGCAATATTATAGTGAAGGAGCTCTCGACGTTTTCACTGGTTAGAGAACTGGTGAAACTTGATCCGGGGATCTTCAGTCCTAAGATCCTAAAAGATCTTGCCTGGCTGAAAAACAATGCTCTTAATTTATAGATAGAATTGACGGAATCCCTGAAAATTTTTTTGTTTGATATCTTATTGGTATTATTTCGAGGCTTTCAGCTGCTTGTTGAGGATCTTCATGCATTTTTCTTCTGAGTCTTTCTTGGTGAACACGATAATCGTGTCTTCCGGCTGAATGGTAATCGTGCCGCTCGGAATAATCAGGCCCTTCCCGTCCCTTTTTATCGCGATAAAGACGAAATCCTTGACCTCGAGCTCTTTTATTTCGTGATCGACGAACGGTGCGTTCCTTTCGACGGTAATCTCGAATATCGTTCCGCCGGGTATTGACGCGAGCTGCTGCATGTCAGGGTTTTCCGACCAGTAGTAGAGCCTGTTTGCGACAAGTTCGTCGGGGTTTTCGCTGATTATAACGCCGACTTCCTTGAACAACTCCGAGTGCTCGATCTCGTTTACGATGGAGATCAGGCTCTTTACATTGAATCTCTTGGCCAGCCAGCATGTCATGAGATTTACGGCATCGTCGCTGGTGGTGGTTACGACCGCATCGGCACGGTCGATTCCCGCATCTTCCAGGATTGCCCTGTTCGTTGAATTACCTGTAATTGCCAGGACATCGTAATGCTCGAGAATTTCGTTGCATCTCTCCTCGTCTTTATCGATTACGACGACGCTGTCGCCGTGCTCGGCTGCTGTTGCGACAAGGTTTTTCCCGATTCCGCCAAGGCCGATAATTATGATATACATCTCAATTCACATATTCTCCGTGACCATAGATATAATCTATGAAATCAAATATTACTATTTAAGTGATTTGTGGGATAGATGAAGCCGGAAAAGGTTCGGTATTGGGTCCGATGGTAATCGGCGGAGTTGCAGGAAAAGATCTCTCAGAGTTCGTGAAGAAGGGTTTTGCCGATTCGAAGACTCTCTCCCCCCGGCGGCGCGAGCAGTTTTACGAAGAGATTGTTGCGGAGTTTAAAACAACGACGGTCGTTCTGTCTGCGGCGATGATAGACGAACTCCGTTCTTCCATGACAATGAACGAGATTGTGGCCAGATCGCATGCACGTGCGATTACGGATCTCATGCCCGATACGGCATATGTCGACGCCTGCGATGTAAACGAGGTGAGGTACGCGGAGACGATCTCGGGCTTCCTGAAGAACGACATTACCATAGTGTCGAAGCATAAGGCGGACGATCTCTATGCAGTCGTGAGTGCGGCCAGCATAGTTGCCAAGGTTACCCGTGACAGGATGATCGAAGATCTGAAATCCCAATGGGGTAATATCGGCAGCGGCTACCCGTCCGATCCCGATACCATTGCCTTCCTTAAGCGTTATATCGAAGAAAGAGAGGAGCCCCCGTCAATAGCACGAATGAGCTGGAAGACGATTTCGAATATGATGGCTAAAAAAAACCAGAAGAAATTGTTTGAGTTCTGATTTCGGATGAATTATTTACAGTACATTTAGCGAGCTTGCCGAGTTTCGCCGCTCGGGGGACACTCGTCTGTCCCCTGAGTGGCTATCGCCATTGAGAGGCCCCGAGGTCGGGGCCGATCCGCGGGCCGCCCGGCAGGCCCGCGGCGAGGGGTTGCCAACGCTGTGTTTCAGGATATTTGTTCGGGATACTGCAACTTTATAGATCATTATAATAAAAACGTTTATGAAACAAAGGTTTCATGGACTGTTTCATGTAAATCACAACGTGATTTTCATGTAAATCAACAAAAATCACTGATGAGTATAGAATGTCCGAAGATTTGAGTAGTAAAGGACCGGTGAAGAAGATCGTCTGGGAAAAACAGATCCCATTGTTTTCAAACACTGTAGTCCTAAAACAGCTCGCAATGGTTATCATTATTCCGGCATTTTTTTTAATGATCTTCCTGATTGTCCTCGACACGGATATGATCGTGGAGGCATTTATGGTATTCGTTCTCCTGCTTGGAATATTTGCAGTACTTTCCGTTGTTGCGATGGGGATGATCCATGCTGCAACAAGGGGCGGCCTGTCTGCGACCTTCAGCCTTGACGATAAAGGAATGTACTATGATGCCTGCAAAAACTCCAGGGCTCTTAATAAGATTACGATGACGGGCGGAATCCTGGCGGGCTCCCCGGCGCTTCTCGGCGGGAGCATGATCAATATTTCAAGGGAATCGGAATCGATGGCATGGGGCGACGTTAAAAAGATCACAGCCTACGATTCCCAGAAGACGATAGTCGCGTACAGAAAGTCCCTGATAAGCCCGGTAGGTCTCTTCTGCACCGATGAAAATTATGAAGAAGTGCTGGATTTCATCAGATCGCGTCTTCCGGAGGGCATTGCCCTGAAAAGGGCGTGAACATTAAAATCGAGGCTTCGTAAAAATATATTTTATTCAAAGTTTCAGTAAAGTTGCCTCAGTTACTGGTTTAATTAAATCATAATTATTTCTCTCAATTTCAGTTGGTATTTTGTTTGGTAATGGGAAATGGCTATTGCTATCATATTCTGTACAGCAGTAAAATCGTTTTTCGTCTAATACATAATTATGAAAATTTGTCAGAATGTAGTCAAAACCGTCTGTAGCAAAATATGAACAAAAGTCAGGAAAACCTATCAATAATAAGCAAGGGTAGCCAGAATTTTCATTTATTTCTTTTAATCTGTTGATGTCTTTCTGGGTAAATACTTTTTCTTTTATAGCTGCAAACATTCTAACTTGTGGTAACCAAAACTGAGTGTACAATTTGTTGACTACGTTTTCATCCCTTTCAGATATGTATTCATATGTTATTCCTGCAGTTTTAAAATAAACTGCCCAACGTGCTTCTATTTCACTATTGAAACTATGATTATCATATTCGATCATAAAATCTAATTATCTTGGGAGAGCATAAAGCTAACATTCAGCAACAAAAAACACAACAAAATGATCTTTTTCACAATCCTATGTTTTAGATTTCCATGATTAGATCAAAGAAAGATAAAATGTAGCTTTTGAATAATAACCAGTCTATACATGACAAAATAGGGATAATTTTTTAACTATCTCTTTGAATATTTGCCGGGTGTATCTTTTAGCTAAACTATTTCAGAATATAATTAAAACATAGATGGGAAGATGAGCGACCTGATAACACTTAACTGGATATTCATAATTTTATTCATTGTGGCGCTGTATCTTGCAGTGATCTCATATATCAAATCAAATAACTTGTGGGAGAAGCATATCACTTTCTTCGGGCCTTTTCTCGCGTTGAAGACCGATAATGTCCGTTTTTTGGACTGGTTCAGGAACTATTCCGGTTTCTTCAGGATATACGGAACGATTGGTGCTGTTGTTGTTGCGGTGGTCTCCGTATTCTTCTCGGTACTGATGATCTTTTCATTCCTGTTCTACCTGAGGGAGACTCCTCCCAACACCGAGATATTCCATGCCACAAATCTTCTCGCGATCCCGGGAGTAAACGACTTCATCCCCTTAACCTTCGCTGTTATATTCGGGCTTGTCTTTGCAATGGCGATCCACGAACTCGGCCACGGCATCCTTGCCCGTGTCGAGGATATGAGGGTGAAGAGCACAGGACTGCTCTTCTTCATCATTCCGATAGGGGCGTTTGTCGAACCGGACGAGGAGGATGTCGAGAAAGCGAGGGGAATGCCGAAGATACGAATGTATGGGGCAGGTATCACCAATAATCTCGTAGTATCTCTTATATGCCTCGTCCTGCTTGCAGGTCTTGTAGGTATGCTTACTCCTTCGGATTCGGCATACATATACGGCGTTCATACCGGGTATCCGGCATATAACGCATCTATTCCTCCCGATTCGCTGATCCTTGCGATCGACGGTGAGACCGTCTCCAGCTACATGGATGTAAGCAGGGTCCTGAACGGTACGAGTCCGGGCGATACGATCTCCATGACGGTCCTGAATTCAGGGGAAGAGTCGTTATACAATATTACTCTCTCAGAATGGCCCGAGGGTTCGGGTGCAAAAGATTCGGGATTCATGGGAATCTCGTATTATAACAACCAGGTAATCACCGATACCTTCGGTACATATACCCTCAGTCCACTCGGGCCGATGTTCCTGAGCTACATCCCGATCAACGTATTCATGGGCGACGATACCTCGGGTCTTGGTTTCCTCCTGATAGACAGGCCGTACCAGGTTGCATGGAACGAGCCTTTCCCCGGCTACTTCCAGGTAATACAGGTTGTATTCTGGCTGTTCTGGTGGAATTTCGTTCTCGGAACATTCAACGCCCTTCCGCTCGTCCCACTCGACGGCGGTTATATTCTTCGCGAGGCTGCCGACAGGTTTGCGGAGAGGATCGGAAGGCCGTCTCTCGGAAAGGTCATCTCGGGTGCTGTAATATTTATCGTGCTCTTCGCACTGATCGGAACGATATTCATCGGTGTCCTGGCGGATGCAGGGATCTCGTTTACGGGATGATTTGAAAAGATCCTTTTTTTCAATATTTTCATTCGATCCGATTAAGGATGATAAAAAATCTGAAGATATTTTGGCCTTGTCTTTTGTGCCGTATTTTTAGCAAACCTGTGAATGCCGATTCACTCTTCGGGCACCGAGGAAGGAACGGAGAAGTGGATCTGTTCGATGAGCCACCTGTCGGAGATCTTTCGCAGGGCCATCGTCGACCTGCCGTCGATCGTATGCGTCTCCGATCCCGGGATAGTGAAATCGACCGAGTTCAGGGTCATGACCCAAGCCACCGGGCCTTCGCCGTCGATCTGGATTCCGGTGAACTTCATTGCATTGACAGCCGCCTGGCTCATATCGCGTTTGAACTGCCGGGCAAGAGCTTCGTGGCCGATGAAGTCCTCGTCCGCCCCGCTGCCGAACCCGCGGACTTCAGGGGAAAAAACTGCCATAACTCCTTCGATGTCATTTTCCTGGAAAGCCGTGGAATAGGTGTCCATTACAGCATGAATTTCCGCGTTCTGTTTTTCAGTTAAGCTCATGACAGGTGGTTATGTGGATTGGTTGTATTTGGTTTTTTTCTTCTGTCTATCTTTTGCCCTGTGATAAAACCCGTGAAGAGAAACCAAAAGAAATCCTGTCAATCGGTGATATTTTCAGATCTAAACGTGTTATAGGCAATTAATGAATTGTCTCTGATATTAAAAGCCGGAATTCCCTGGTTTATTAAACGGATGGAAAAGAACATGTTTTCAATAATTGAAGTAATGTAATCTTTTTTAAATTCATCATGGCTATATCCGTCAACTTTTTTTGATAAATACTTGTAATAATGATCCAGCAACGGCAATGCATCCTTTTTATCGGGAGCGATATGATATGCCACAAGCATTGCAAGATCATCTGTACAAAGACCCATTCTTACAGCTTCAAAATCTATAAATTTTACAGACTGATCTACCGGTGATATGAAAGTGTTGCCGGGATGCAGATCGCCGTGGATAATTGTTACATTTTTACCCGAATGGAATCTTTCACTTATGACATTTGGATAATTATCCCTGAGATAAGAAATTGCATCATCAAAGCATTGTAAATCGGAGGGATTTATCCGATCCTTATATTTAGCTTTATATTGAAGGTAGTTTTTTTCCAAACCCCTCAGATGCACATGAAAATTTTCCAGATGCCAGGGAAGCCCGATCTTCCTGAAGGCATCTTCATTCTCCCAAAATTCTGCATGGAATCGTGCAGCCGCTCCAAGACAGGAAATGTAATTTGATCTTACGAATTTGCCGTTTTTCGTCTCTTCATCAAACGCAGATCCCTGAATAAATCCGGTATTCAGGTCTTCTGTCAGCATGACACCCCTGTCCGGATCTAAATGATATATCCGTGGTATCGGCAGGTTAGATCTTCGTCGCAGCAGATCTGTTTTCCTGATTTCCTCTTTAGTAATGAGAAGTGCTTTTTCGATGAGATAATATGCTTTGCCGTCTGAAGTGACGGTTATCGGGGTATTAAGCGACCTGCCGGTCTTTCTTGGTTTTAAACGCTCAATCCTGGCATTATCAGAGTTAAATGAAGGATCTGCCTTTGAAAGGATTTCGGTTATTTCATCATTATGCAAACCAGCATTGTTTCTTTCCATGTTCATAGCCCAAATTTTATTATCTTTATGTTATTTGTTCAGATTTTATTTCAAATTCATTTATCCATTTGAAACAGGAAGATCAATAGATTTTATGGGATTTGGATCACTATTCCGTAATAAACTCCATCCGGGTATAGAGAATCCCGGATATTGCCATCTCTACCAGGCCGGGATTTTCATTTTTTTCTTGGAAAAAAGATGGATTTGAATATTTTTTCAAGGCCATTGCCATTCTGTTATGGAGGCAATAATTTGAAGAGTTTCGTTATTGGACAAATCTTCCAGCGTTTCAAGATTACCATTCTCATCACGGACAGCCCTTAAATTCTGTCCGTCGCTGTCCGCAGGATTATAGAATGTAGTAACACCTTCATCATACAACAGATGAACGGGCTTTTGCCGGTAAGTCCATGTTTTGGTTGCTTCGTCATAGGATACCCCGACAGAAACATAGGCCGATAAACTATCGTCTTTCCAGTCGGGATCATAGGAATAGGAGCCGCTACCACTTCCAGCTACAGCATTCATAGCATTTTGCGCCTCCAGAATTCTTTGTGTCCTGCTGTCGAACTCGGCCTCTGATAAGACTTCAATTCCTGTCAGTCTGTAATTGGCATCCCGGACAGCTTTCAAATCTACTTCTCCGTCCGTATATGAGAATCCGTTGAGATTTCCTTCCGCATCAATCGTATCGATGAAATATCTCACCGGAATATTGTTGTAGTAAAACCGGTCCCTGTCTGCATCATAGGTCAGACCGTATTGTTCGTAGATGGAATATTTTCCGGCAATTTGCTCCTTTCTCTGCTGTTCGATCTTCTCCTTTTCAGCCGGGTTTACAGTATCATCAGTTTCAATAGCGTTTCCCTTAGTGGTATATTGTTTATCCACTCCGGTCAGCATTCCATTTTCATCATATATCGTATGAATAATGATTTCACAATCATAACCGTCGGCAGATTCATAGCTGAATATTCCACCGTCTTTCTTTTCGTCAATAAACTGTTTTACCAACTGACCATTATAATAGACATTGCCAAGGCCGCTTCCCTGCTGCTGTTCTTTGTATTCAATTCCATAATTCTTATACTTAGAAAATCTCTGCGCAAATGTTTCACCTTGTGTTCCTGGTACACCTTCCATTGTGTATGTGACTGCATCCGAAGATCCCTTTAAATCGGACAAATTTCTGTTTTCAAATTCTTCCTGGCTGTATTTTACAATTCCTGTTAATTCGCCAAATTGATTTACACTACCATCACCATTGTCTATAACTTTTCTTATCGTATGCACGTCAACAGTGCCATCTCTATTAAGATATTTGTAATGGGCGCTTGACATGGTATCACCTAATTCTACACCATCCCAGAAATATCTGACAAGTTCATTATTAAAGCGCATCTTGTTGTTTTCATCAAATGAAATGCCATACTCACCGTATTTGGATAACAGTTCCTGTTCCGCCGTTATGTTTCTCTCTATCTGTGAACTATCCTCCGCAGTAATCACATATGTTGTTTGTATTTCAGAAGCAACTGTGACAGCAGCACTGGTGGCAAATACGGTTGTCATCCCAACGATCAAAAGTACTGCCAGGAGAACACCATACTTTGTTTTCTCTCTCATTTTCATAATTGACACTATCCTTTTTTCGATTGCATTTTTGCTGAAATTGTTGCATAAAGGCGTCAGTCTGCTTTTCCTCTCTTCCATTGCGATAAGGGCACGGGCATATGCTGATCTTTTACTTTCTCCAAACATCCTCACGACCGCTTCGTCGCATGCAAGCTCGAGATCGCGGTTGGCGAGGATGTACATGATCCATACCAGCGGGTTGAACCAGTGGACACTGAGTGCGGCTGCCAGTATACATTTTACCAGTGTATCGAATCGCCTGATGTGCGTGTACTCATGAGCGAGAATATATCCAAGTTTTTCTTCGTCGCTGTAGTCCGTCGTTTTCGGCAGCAGAATTACAGGCTTAATCGTTCCGTATGTCAGCGGAGCGGAGATCGTATCAAGTTGTTTGATTTGTATATGCCGTCGCGTTGGATTCTCCAGCTGCCAACTTTTTATGAATTCGTTTTCGACAGGAAGCGCTGTCCTGTATTCCCCGAGGTATCTCAGGTGTGTAAAGACGAAGTAGATGGCACATACGATCATGCCGGCAAGCCATACAAGGACCAGCGGCGATACGGTCGCAGACAAATTCGCAACGCCTGCGTGTGCTTCGAAGGCAGGAACGGGCGATGGTATTATTGCTTCACCCGTAGAGATCGTAGAAGTGCCCGCCGGATTTGTAATCGTGCTTCCCGCCCGTTCTGCCAGCGTGTAGATGCTAACTGGTGACGGTACGGAGAAAGGAACAAGAAGGCGGCACAGAACAACGGCCCACAAAACTGAAAAGGTCATCTTCGGTACCCTGTGTAGGAATAGGGCACGGATGATTATGACCGCAAGGATGAGGACTGATGCGGAGAATGTCATGTCAGCTATCGACGTATCATCACCTCATTCAAGGCTGTTGACAATTTGTTTCAGGCGCTCGATCTCGGGCCCCGAGAGATTTTTGTTCTCAAGTATCGAGGCGACAAGCTGATCGGCAGCACCGTCGTACATCCTGTTGATAAGTTCGTTAGTTTCAAATTCCTGAACGTCTTCCCTTGTTATAAGCGGACGGCAGACGAAATTTGGATCTCTGCGTTCGATCGCTCCTTTTTCCAGGCATTTTTTTACGACCGTATAAGTAGTGGTCTTACTCCATCCAACCTGTTCGTTCAGGATCACGGCGATCTCTTTTGCGGTGGTTTCCCCCTCCTTCCAGAGAACATCCATGACTCTCAATTCAGAATCGAATAGCTTAATTCCCGTTTTCATGTGTTCCTCCTTCTTAAGTTGAGACTGACAGCAATAGAACTCTGCAACTCTGTTCTATTGCAATAGAATACAATGATCATAACCTTATTTATTATTTTGGACGGACCCGGAAGGTACGATCCGGTGATCAGGATGCGGCCTGAAAACCTGCAATTCGGGCTTCTTTTTGGTTTTTACAAGGGGTTTTGGAGATCAAAAATAAATAACGCCAATATGGTGTTTTTACGGCGATTAAAGCATGGATCGCATCGATATAACGGCACGAGAAAGACCTGTTTTTTTCAGACGATGTTTACTATGGATCGAGTGGATATAGTCCATTCTGGGGCTTCTGTGTGGATGCTAAAATCGGCGATTTGGTCGTATTTTTGGAGTATTTAAGCTTAACTTTATCATTTTTGCAGTTCAGGTAGCTGTCCGCCTGAGAAATATTTCTAAAATATTTTTATTGTCGGTTTCGTTATTAGTAGCTCAAAATAATTTTGCAGGAACAAAATTTCACTATTTTTGACAACCCCTCGCCGCGAACCGCACAGCAGGTTCGCGGATCGGCCCCGACCTCGGGGCCTCTCATTGCGATAAGCCACTCAGGGGATAGACGGGTATCCCCTGAGTGGCGGGACGCGGGAACTCATGGCGTTGTACAGAACGGAATGTATTATAGCAAACTAAATTCAACAGCCCGGGGGACCCTTGCCGGTCCCCGGGCGTGCCGTGAGAAGATTATCTTAGGGCAAGGCCCCTAGGGAGGGGCCGTCCGGCGGCCTGGCCGCCGGTGCCGGGGTTGCCGGATAAGATCTGTAAACAATAAAGCAGTTCAACGTATTTTACGAGGCAAAAAAAGATTAAGATTTATTTTCTTCCGGTTTATCCGACCCTACAGGATCTCCCGGTTCAGGTGCAACATCGGTCCCGATATCTTTGATCGTGCTCTCGATTGTCTTTACAAATTCGGTCGCGTCTTCCACCTCGACATCCGAAGGCGGCTTTCCGAGGATCGAGTCGTCGAGTTTGTACTCCTTCCACGTTTCGTCCGTGAACTCTTCCTCTTCCGCTCCAAGGAACTTTGCGCTCTGCTTGATCAGTCCCGATAGTTCGAACGGGAAGATGATCTTCGTAGCCTGCCCGTCTGACATCTGCTTGAGAGCGTCGAGGGAGAGAACCGTAATTGCCTTCTTGTCGAGCGGTCGAGATCCCAATGAAAGTATCCTGAGTCCCTGTGCCTGTCCCTGTGCCTCGAGTATTTTTGATTTTCTCTCTCCTTCCGCACGAAGGATCTTGCTCTGCCGTTCTCCTTCAGCCTCGAGGATCATCGACTGGCGCTTACCTTCCGCGCTCAGAATGGCTGCCCTCTTCTCGCCGTCTGCTCTCAGAATTGCGGCTCTCCTCTCTCTTTCAGCAGCAGTCTGCTCGGTCATTGCCTGCTTGACTGCCCCGACCGGATCGACTTCCCTGATCTCGACCCTTTCTACTTTGACTCCCCACTGGTCGGTCTCCCTGTCCAAAGAGTCTCTCAGCCTGTTGTTGATAAGCTCCCTGTTGTAGAGAATCTCATCGAGTTCGAGATCGCCGATAATTCCCCTGAGGCTTGTCTGTGCAAGCGCGACGGTTGCCATCTTATAATTGGATACTTCGAAGACTGACTTCTCGGGGTCGACGACCCTGACATATACTATAGCGTCGACATTTGTCGGCGAATTGTCCTTTGTTATTACTTCCTGCTGCGGGACATCCATAACCTGGGTCCTCAGGTCGACCTTTATCACTTCGGTGATAAACGGAATAACCCACCTGAACCCCGGGTTGAGCCGGCCGATATACTGGCCCAGTCTTATCTGTAGTGCCTGTTCGTACGGCTGAATTATTACTACTCCTTTTGCTGCAATCAGGATGATTACAAGTGCGAATATGATTATGAACAATAAATTATCAAGCATCTAATTTTCCTCTTCAACTATCACGTGCACTCCTTCCGAGGAGATTACACGGACTTTTTTTCCTTTTTCGATTATATTCTCCCTGCTTTTTGCGCTCCATTCAACGTTGTCGATCTCGACCTTCCCGGAGATTGAGTCGGGTATTACAGTCTCCCTCACAATACCGGTTTTTCCCGTGAGCGAGTCCCTGCTTATCGTTATCGGAACAACTCCTTCAGGGGTAAGATGGCTGTATATCCATATGGAGATGGCGCTGGAGACAATTACGATTATAATTCCTATAATAATAATCATCGACGACTGGAAGATTCCCGGAAAAAGCAGGGCGATTATCCCGAGAATAATCAGTGTGGTTCCGGGGACCGCAAGAAAAAAACCCGGATTATAGGCTTCGATCAAAAGTAATATAAGGCCTATCGCAATGATGGTCCATCCAATGACGCTAATGTCAATCATTATCAACAGATAATGTATTAGCAGGATATATTAAGTATCGTCCTGCTCCGTTTTACTTCACAAGACAGGCGATCCTCGATCCTTTCGGGATGCCGATATCCTCTGCGATCGGCTCGCATTTGACCATCATAAGATAAGCCACAGGGGGAAGACGGTGCGTCTTTTTAAGTTCGCTGAGAGATTCGTAATTCGCCATGCCCTTCGAGATTATGAGATCCGCATTCCCGATCTCTTCTTCGAGTTCCTCCGGGATCAACGAGAGGTTTACCCCGAGTTCGGCGATCTCTTCCGTATTTGTCAGGACTTTGTCTGCAATTTTGTCCAGGCCGAGTTCAATGGCATCTTTCATTGTCGCATCGTTGATTATCGGGTTTCTCCTGACAACGACTACAACTCTTGCGCCGTTTTCCTTGAGATATTTTATAAGAAGCCTGTCGAAGACAATCTCGCCCGAGTTGTCGCAGAGGTATAATATATTCCTGCAGAGAGGTTCGAAATCCGCAATGTTCTCTACAGTAAAACCCTTTGAAAATTCCTCCCGGAAGAACTCATAGAGATTGCCCGTTACCTCATGCTCCAGCGAACCGTAGTCCAGGGTGTTTCCTATGGATGCAGCCAGACAATAGTCGTGCAATGTAACAAGTTCTTTCTCAATTTTTTCCTCGAGTTCAAGGGCGTCTTTGTTGTTCATCTCCTTGATCTTCCTGTAAGGATCGGGATTGCCCAGAATACTGCACGCGTGGCGGTGGAGTGCGCTCGAGATTTCGGGTGCGGGTCCTGCATCTTTTTTTGCTTCGGACACCATTTTTCTGCAATCTTCAACCGCCTGCCTGATGATATTTTCATCATCGGTAACAAGCCTGCATTCATATTCTATCCTCCCCAGCAGGCATTCGGAGCATCTCTCTGACATCAGCATGTAATTCACTTGTTCTATTGAATTGTACGTATCATAAAATCTCTGCAATAATCGGCTAAAAAAACGAATGGGGCCACTGCGATTCGAACGCAGGTCAGAAGACCCCCAGTCTCCTAGGATGGTCCAAGCTACCCTATGGCCCCTTAATCTTTGACAGTATATATTAGATGAAACTCTTTATTTAACTTATCTTTTCGTTTCAGAAGAAAATTAAATTTTATTTTTCTTGAAGTCGTTTACATTCTTTGTAAGCGCTTCGATCTCCCCACAGGTTACGGTCATCGTATTGTTCAGCTCATCAACTTCATCCAGAAGCTGATAGATTCTCCTCTGCATCAGGTAGAGCAGAAACAGCAGAAATACAATTACGATACCGAAAAGAATGATCAGGTACGAAACAAACTCAAACTCCATCTTTTAATCCCCTCTTTTTGTCATAGAACGTGCCAGTCTGTCGAGGAACTTGTCCTCTTTCTTCTTTTTTACACTATCCGCATCAAATTCCATTCCTGCCAGCCTGGCCGCAATCCTCTTTATCTCGACGGATGCAGGCGAATCAGGGTACCTGATAATAATCGGCTGGCGGTAGGCCGCGGACCTCCTTACATTAGGATCTTCCGGGACGACCCCGATAAGATCCAGATCCAAAACCTCCTGGATCTTCTTTACACTCACCTCGGTATTTTCAAATGTCGCACGATTCAATATAAACCCTTTGACTTTTCCCCCGATGAGTTCTGTAAGAATCTTCGTCTTCAGGGCGTCGACCATCGACGAGAGTTCAGGATTGATTATAAGAATCACTTCGTCAGCAATTGCCAGCGGGATCACCCCGTCCCTGCTTATGCCGGCAGGTGCGTCGATGATAAGAATCTCGCAGTGATTGATGATCTCTTTCATCACGTCCCGGAGACGCTCCGGGTCCGCATCCTGGAAACCCTGCAGCGATATGCCGCTCGGAACCACTTTGACGCCTTCAGGGCCGTCATATATGATGTCGGATACATGTGCCTTTCCCGCCAGCACTTCGTGCAGCGTAACCGGAACATTTTCAAGACCCAGGACTATGCCCAGATTGGCCATTCCCATATCAGCATCAAGGATATAAGTCTCTTTTCCGAAAGATGCAAGGGCCGTTCCGAGATTTACTGATAGTGTTGTCTTTCCGGTACCCCCCTTTCCAGATGCTATAGTATATGTAGTAACCATGGTTATGCTGAGTCCGTCTCTTTACCCCTGTCTGAATTTTATTCTTAATCTAATTTATCTGACCAAATCGTTATTATAAATGCCTGTTACGAATTGAATAAAATATATGATTCTGCCCGAATAATAATTAGAATTTGATAAATACCTTAAAGAAGAATATTAACAATCAGTATATATTATTTCTGAGGTATACTCGAGATGACTGATGAAAACCCTTTGAAGACTAAAATCAGGGGATATATTGATGAAATACAATCGCTGAACGGTGTGATTGCAAGTGTCATAGTTTCTACTGACGGAAAAATAGTCGGAAAATCCAATAATTCGGATTTCCCTTCTCCTTTTCTCGGTATAACCGGTGCAACGATATTTGCCTCGTCTGAAGCGGCGTTCGGTACATTTCATATAAGCCGCCCCGATTTTATTGTGGTAGAGACGATGGAAAATGACGGACTTATGGTAATAAAAAGGGCAGGTAAGAGAAATATCATCGCCACAGTTATTAATCAATCCGTCGATATATCTTCATTCAAAAATAAACTTGCTTCAATATCTGAAAAAGTAGGGGAGGATCTCTGACATGTACGATATTCTTGTGGTGGACGACAGCCCGATGATTGTCGATGTTTTTGTCGCAATGCTGGAGCGAGGGGGATACAGGCCTACAGCGGCCTACAGCGGACCTGAATGTCTTGAGATTTTGAAGGATATGAAACCGGATCTGATCCTTCTTGATATCATGATGGAGCCGATGGACGGTTGGGAGACCCTCGAAAATATAAAGACGAACCCGGATACGAGGGATATTCCTGTTATGATGCTCACTGCGAAACAGCTCACCCCCGAAGAGGCGCAGGAGTACGGTGCATATATAGAAGACTACGTGATGAAACCCACCACTCATCGTCAGCTATACGAAGCAATAGAATATATTCTCAAAAGAAAGGACGAGATATCCCAGAAGATCGAAGAGGCAAAAGAAGCGGGAATCGAGGACAGGATTATCGAGGAATATGAACGTCTCAGCAAGAGTGTCGACGTATCCCGCCGTTTGCTGAAAATACTCGAGTCTACCTACAATATCAGCAACGACGAGCTAAAGGTCGGCGAAAATATCGCGCAGGCGATAAAAAGTATGGAGATGTCGATCAATCTCCAGGAAGAACGACTGAAGCAGATAAAAAAGACATTTATCCCCTGAATGCCGGATTCTTATTATATGTCTCTTTTTACCTCTGATTTTTTCAATCCACGTATATTTCTTTCGGCGCCTGGAAAGTCGTTTTTAATGCCGTCTTGCGCGGAAGGATTCTCAAAAACCCGTCGTTTCAGATTTTTAATATTTAATACAGGGATAAGTTTAAGTGCTTTCAATGCATTGTAATAATGCTGATTGGAGATACTAATGGGCCTGTAGCTCAGTTAGGCAGAGCGCCTGGCTTTTAACCAGGTGGTCGGGGGTTCAAATCCCTCCGGGCCCGTTAACACGATTTACTCGTGTGGCTGAGTACATGTTTTTTTAGCGGTGATACATCTGAAAAAGATTAATACATATGGCAGGGGCAAAAGATGAGCACCAATTTTTCTGTTATTGGACACATGATGGTTCCAGACCATCAGATTATGAGCGTGGAGGAAGTAGAAGAGCTTCTGAACTCCTACAAGATCACCCGCGACCAACTTCCTAAGATTTACCATGATGATCCGGCGGTAAAGGAAATTGGCGCAAAGATCAATGATGTAATCAGAATTGTTCGCAACAGTCAGACTGCGGGGCGTGCTGAAGCGTATCGTCAGGTTGTAAAAAGGCCTAAGAAATAAAAACTATCCGGGTGGTCTTTTTGTTAGATCGAAAGACATTATCAAAATCTTACTTTTCAAGAGAACACGTCGCAAGACATCAGCTTGATTCATACAACTATTTCCTGGAATACAATCTCCAGAAAGTGGTTGATGAACAGAGGGTCATTGAGACAGATATTGCCCAGAGGGGCAAGGACAATGACCCCGTGTGGGTGGAATTAGGAAATATCAGGGTTGAAAAACCGGTTGTCCGTGAAGCGGACGGTTCCCAGTCGAGCCTTTTCCCAAGTGAGGCACGACTGAGAAACCTGACATACGCGGCTCCCATACTGCTTGACATGGTCCTCGTTCAGGGAGATGTCCGCAGCGATCCTGTAACGACTACTATCGGTCAGCTTCCCGTGATGGTAGGCTCTAAGGCCTGCAACCTGCACGGGATGTCCGATGAGGAGAGAATCGAGCACGGTGAGGATTCGCACGATCCCGGCGGATATTTCATAGTAAACGGTTCCGAGCGCGTATTGATGACGCTTGAGGATCTCGCCTCAAACAAGATCATGACCGAGTTCACCGAACGCTACAATGAAAAGATCTTTGTGGCAAAGGTATTCTCACAGTATCGCGGTTACCGTGCGCTTGTTATCGTCGAGAGGAACAAGAGGAACCTTCTTGAGGTGTCCTTCCCGTCCGTGGCAGGTCACCTGAAGTTCGTCGATCTCATGAGATCGCTCGGCCTTACCGGCGACCACGATATCGTTAACGCGGTCTCGACAGACGAAGATATCCTTACATTCATGCTCCAGAATCTCGAAGAGGGAGAATGCGACACTGTCGAAGAGGGCATAATGTATGTCGGAAAGAAGCTCGCACCGAACCAGACACGCGATTACCAGAGGAAGCGTGCGGAGTTCGTTCTTGACAACTATCTTCTTCCGCACTTAAACGAACTCATGCCCGACGGCATAAAAGAGGAAGATCCCGGCTATGCCGCCCACGTCCAGAGTGTAAGGCTCGCAAAGGCTCACTTCCTCGGAAGGATGGCGGAGGCCTGCTTCGATCTCGTTCTCGAGAAGAGAAAGATCGACGACAAGGATCATTACTCCAACAAGCGCCTGAAGCTTGCGGGTGATCTTATGGAAGACCTCTTCCGTATTTCGCTCAACAGGCTCACAAGAGATGTAAAATACCAGCTTGAGCGTGCGAGCATGAGGCACCGCGATCTCTCTATAAGCACCGCGGTCCGTGCCGACGTTCTTACCGAGCGTCTCCTGCACCCGCTTGCAACAGGAAACTGGGTCGGTGGAAGGACCGGTGTATCCCAGCTTCTCGACCGCGTCGATCACATGGCGGTTATCTCTCACCTGAGGCGTGTAATATCTCCTCTCTCACGTTCACAGCCGCATTTCGAGGCCCGTGATCTTCACCCGACACAGTGGGGAAGGATCTGTCCGTCGGAGACTCCTGAAGGTCCTAACTGTGGTCTTGTTAAGAACTTCGCCCAGATGGTCGAGATATCAAAGGGTGTAAAGGACGAGCAGGTCGTTATGAGAGTGCTGTACAATCTCGGTGTCGAGGAGTTAAAACAGGAGTTTCTATGAGCGCAAATATAGTTAAAAAATCAAGGGTTTTTGTAGACGGAGCACTCATCGGGCTCTGCGAGGACCCCACCGTCCTCGTCCAGAACGTCAGGAAGATGCGAAGGCGCGGGGAACTTTCCACCGAGATCAATATCTCATACAAGGAATTTAACGGGGATATTGTCGTTCATACCGACAGGGGCCGTGCAAGACGCCCGTTGATCGTCGTCGAGAACGGAAGACCCCTTATCACCAACGATGATATCAGGAAACTGGATACCAACGATATAGAATTCCCTGATCTCATATCCAGCGGACTTATCGAGTTCATCGATGCCGAGGAAGAAGAGGATCTCTTTATTGCAATAAGAGAGGAGGACCTCACTCCCGAGCACACCCATCTTGAGATCGATCCCTCGCTGATTCTCGGTATCGGTGCGGCGCATGTTCCGTTCCCCGAGCACAATGCATCTCCGCGTGTCACGATGGGTGCCGGTATGATCAAGCAGGCGCTTGGTTTCGGCGCATCGAACATGAAGCTCAGGCCGGATACGAGAGGTCATCTTCTGCACTACGTCCAGAAGCCTATTGTCCACACACAGACCTCGAAGGTTATCGGGTCGGACGATCGTGCTGCAGGACAGAACCTCGTAGTCGCCGTTCTTTCATATGAAGGATTCAACATTGAAGATGCTCTCATCTTCAACAAGGCCTCCATCGAGCGCGGTGTAGGAAGATCGCACTTCTTCAGGACATATGACGGTGAGGAGAGGCGTTATCCGGGAGGACAGATCGACAAGATCGAGGTACCGGACGAGGAAGTTTCGGGTTCGCACGGTGCGGAGTCCTACCAGAACCTCGATTCCGATGGTATAATCAATCCCGAGACGGTCGTACGCGAGAAGGATGTTCTTATCGGAAAGACATCTCCCCCGCGTTTCCTTGAAGAGCCCAGCGGAGAGCTGATCTCTGTAGAGAAGCGCCGTGACACCTCGGTAACGATGAGGAGCAACGAGCGCGGTATCGTCGATACTGTCATTCTTACCGAAGGAGAGAACTCCTCACGTCTCGTGAAGGTAAGAACACGTGATATCCGTGTTCCGGAAGTCGGCGACAAGTTCGCATCGAGGCACGGTCAGAAGGGAGTTGTCGGTCTTATCATCCCGCAGGAGAATATGCCATTTACTGAGGCAGGAATAGCCCCAGACCTTGTTGTCAACCCGCACGCGATTCCATCCCGTATGACTGTCGGGCACATGCTCGAGATGCTCGGAGGAAAGGTCGGTTCGCTCGAAGGAAGGAGAATCGAGGCGACCGCCTTCTCCGGGGAAGAAGAGGATACGCTCAGGGACTCGCTTCAGGCTCTCGGGTTTGCCCACAACGGCCGTGAAGTGATGTACGACGGTATCACGGGAAAGCAGTTCAAGGCCGACATCTATGTCGGGGTAATCTACTACCAGAAGCTGTACCACATGGTATCTTCCAAGATGCACGCACGTTCACGCGGACCTGTTCAGGTTCTCACACGCCAGCCGACAGAAGGTCGTGCACGTGAAGGAGGTCTGAGGTTCGGAGAGATGGAGCGTGATGTGCTTATAGGACACGGCGCTGCAATGGCCTTAAAGGAGCGTCTCCTCGATGAGTCCGACAAAGTCCAGCAGTATGTCTGTGCAAAGTGCGGTATGATTGCGTTCCTCGACCACAACCGCAATGTGACGAGATGTCTTGCATGCGGTAATGAGACCGATATCTACTCGGTCGAGATGAGTTACGCATTCAAACTGCTCCTTGATGAGATGAAGAGTATGGGTATTGCACCCAGGCTTCACCTGGAGGACCAGGTATAAGGGGGCCGAAAATATGGCAAGTCCAAAAAGAGTAGGAAAAATAGAGTTCGGGTTACTTTCTCCGAAAGATATCCGCAAGATGAGTGTCAGGAAGATCATCTGGGCGGATACCTATGACGACGATGGTTTCCCCTACCCCCAGGGTCTGATGGATCTCCACCTCGGTGTAATTGATCCGGGTCTGAGATGCAAGACCTGCGGAAACCGTGCAAGCGATTGTCCGGGCCACTTCGGCCATATCGAGCTTGCGAAACCGGTTATCCATGTAGGATATACGAGACTTATCAGGAAGCTCTTAAGGGTCTCCTGCCGTGAGTGCGGCAGACTGCTTTTGAGCGAGGATGAGATCCACAAGGTTCTCGGTCCGGAAGACGAGAGAAACGAGGACGTTATCTCTGAAAAGGATATCAAGAAGGAACGTGTCTGCCCTTACTGCGGCGAACAGCAGCTCAAGATCAACTTCGAGAAGCCTACGACATTCTCCGAGGTCATGACCGACGAGAACGGAAGGAAGATCGATCACAAGCTGACACCTGCCGATATTCGTGCAAGGCTTGAGAAGATACCCGACGAGGATCTCAGGCTTCTCGGAATCAACCCCGAGGTCGCAAGGCCCGAGTGGACATGCCTGACCGTTCTCCCGGTTCCGCCTGTCACAATGAGGCCTTCCATCATCCTTGAAAACGGACAGAGGTCGGAGGACGACCTTACCCACAAGCTCGTCGATATCATCCGTATCAACCAGAGATTCAAGGAGAACCAGGATGCCGGAGCCCCGCAGCTCATTATCGAGGACCTGTGGGAACTTCTCCAGTATCACGTCACGACCTATCTCGACAACGAGGTAGCCGGCTGTCCTCCCGCCCGCCACAGGAGCGGAAGGCCGCTGAAGACTATTTCCCAGCGTCTTAAAGGAAAGGACGGGCGTTTCCGTGGTTCACTGTCAGGAAAGCGTGTGAACTTCTCGGCCCGTACAGTCATCTCGCCTGATCCCAACCTGTCCATCGGGCAGGTAGGAATCCCGCTTGCGGTTGCAAACGAGATGAGTGTCCCGATCAGGGTCACACCGTTCAATATCGAAGAGATCAGGGAGATGGTCCTGACCGGTCCGGTAAGACCTGATGTCAATTCCCCATGCGGTGCGAATTATGCCATCAGGCCGGACGGAAGGCGTGTACGTCTCTCCGATATGACCCGCGAGAACATCGCCGAGATGCTCGAGCCCGGGTGGACTGTCGACAGGCAGCTCAGGAACGACGATATCGTACTGTTCAACCGTCAGCCGTCGCTTCACAGGATGAGTATCATGGCCCACCGTGTCGTGCTGATGGACGGAAAGACATTCAGGCTGAACCCTGCGGTCTGTCCTCCGTATAACGCTGACTTCGACGGTGATGAGATGAACCTTCACGTTCCACAGACAGAAGAGGCCCGTGCAGAGGCCTTCATGCTTGCAAGCGTTGCGGAGAACATTCTCTCCCCGAGGTTCGGCGGTCCGATTATCGGCGGTATCCACGATCACATTTCGGGTATCTTCATCCTGACCCACCAGGTCAAGTGGTTCGACAAGAAAGGTGTCCTGTACCTTCTCAGGGCGAGCACCCCCGAACATCTCCCAGCACCTGGTAAAGTGGAGAACGGTATCGAATACTGGTCCAACAAGCAGGTGTTCTCGATGATCCTGCCTGATAACCTGAACATGGTTTATAAGGCAAGCTCCTGTATCAACTGCGATACATGCAAGAAAGAGGACTGCGAGAGGGATGCATACGTAAAGATCATAGACGGCGAGCTGATATGCGGTGTAATCGACAAGGAATCCATCGGTGCATTCAAAGGAAAGATCCTCCAGAGGATCATCAGGCAGGTAAGTCTTGACAGGGGCAGGCAGTTTGTCGACGATGTCACGAAACTGTCGATCCGCGGAATCATGTATGACGGTTTCTCGTTCGGTATCGATGACGAAGACCTGAGCAAGATCGAGTACGGCCAGATCGACGAAGTTCTCAACGAAGCCGAAGATGACGTCGAACGCCGTATCCGGATCTATGAAGAGGGTCAGCTTGAACCGATGCCCGGAAGGACTCTTGAAGAGACTCTCGAGATGCAGATCATGCAGGTTCTCGGAAAGGCCCGTGATCGCACTGGAGACATTGCGGGACGCCACCTTGGTCTGTCCAACAGTGCCGTGGTAATGGCGGTAAGTGGTGCCCGTGGTTCTATGCTTAACCTGACGCAGATGGCCGGTTGTATCGGTCAGCAGGCTGTTCGTGGTGAGCGTATCACCCGTGGTTACGAGGGCAGAACGCTGCCGCACTTCAAGAAGGGCGACAGGGGTGCTCCGGCTCACGGTTTTGTCAGGAACAGTTATAAGAGCGGCCTGACTCCAACCGAGTTCTTCTTCCACGCTATCGGTGGCCGTGAAGGTCTTGTCGATACTGCGGTTCGTACGTCACAGAGCGGTTACCTGCAGAGGCGTATGATCAACGCTCTCCAGGACTTAAAAGTCGGCTACGACGGAACCGTAAGGACATCCGGAGGACGTATCATCCAGTTCAGGTACGGTGAAGACTCGACCGATCCTGCAAAGAGCAGTATGGGCGATCCCGTGGATGTAAAGGGAATTGTCGAGAGTGTCATGCGGGAGGAGGTGTAATACTATGGATGCCAAATTCGAGAAAAAGATTGATGCAGCTGATCTTCCTGTAAAGACCAAAAACGATCTTATAAAGTTCCTGTCGGAGAATGACTTCTCCGAGAACCAGTTCAATGAGATAATGAACAGGATCTTTGAAGAGTACGGTAAAACACGTATCGAACCCTGTGAGGCTGTCGGTATCATCGCGGCACAGTCGATTGGAGAGCCGGGTACACAGATGACGATGCGTACTTTCCACTACGCGGGTGTGGCTGAAATCAACGTAACCCTCGGTCTTCCGAGGCTTATCGAGATCATGGATGCGAGGAAGTCTCCTAGCACTCCGACGATGACCATCTTCCTTGAAGAGGGTTACTCGGACAACCGTGACCGTGCCCGTGAAGTAAGCTGGCAGATCGAAGCCGCACACCTGCACGAATTCGGCGACATCAAGACCGATATGGTCGAGATGGTTGTCGAGGTCGTGCTCAATAAGGACGTCTGCAAAAAGAGGAAAATATCTGTCGAAGAGATCATGGACAGGGCTCCGAAAAAGATTCGCGATCGTGCACATTACCGCGATTTCGATTCAGAGGCCGACCCCGAGCATCTTAAGATTACCTTCCTACCGAAGGACCCGGAGAGTTACCAGAACCTCTTCACCCTTGCGGAGTACGTAAGAAACGTAATCGTCCAGGGTATCGACGATATAGAGCGTGTTGTCGTCAGAAAGGAAAACGGAGAGTATATTCTTTATACTGAAGGCTCCAACCTTAAAGGTGTATTTGAGGTCGATGGCGTAGATACTACCCGTACCCGAACAAACAACATCGCTGAAATATCGGAAGTTCTCGGTATTGAAGCAGGCAGAAATGCAATTATCGATGAGGCCCTGAGCACACTGCGTGAACAGGGTATCGAGGTCGATGTCCGTCATATAATGCTTGTTGCGGATATGATGTGCATGGAAGGTGAAGTCAAGCAGATCGGTCGTCATGGTATTGCCGGGGAGAAAGAGAGTGTGCTTTCACGTGCAGCTTTCGAGGTTACGGTAAACCATCTTCTGGATGCTGCGGTGGCGAATGAAGAGGACATCCTTGAGGGTGTCACTGAAAATGTCATTGTGGGACAGCCGATCCAGCTTGGAACAGGTGATGTGAAGCTGATTGCAAACAGATCATCATAAATTTATAGATGTAAAATTAACTAAGGAAAACTATACCAAATTCAGGTGAAATCAAATGGATTTTGAAACATCGCTCAGACGCGCAATTAAATCCGGAAAAGTAATTTTCGGTCAAAATGAAACCAAAAACTCCGTAGAGAGTGGAAACTCAAAGATGGTAATTATCGCAGGCAACTGCCCTGAAGAGTTTAGGAATTATCTTTCGGAAAAGGATATCTTCGTATACAAATCAAATGATTCCAGCGTTCAGCTCGGAAAAACATCAGGCAATCCGTTCATGGTAAGTGCTCTTTCAATCGAGGATGCGGGGGAATCCGACATCCTTACTCTTAAGAAGGAATAAAGATGTCAGAGATTGTACTCAATGAAAGGGCACTTCAGCTGATGAAGAGCTTCGAAGACATCACAGGTGCGGGAAGCCGCGACTGTGTTGTCGACGAAAAGAACGAGCGCTTAATCTTCGTTATCAATCCCGGTGACATGGGCCGTGCAATCGGCAAGAGCGGTGTCAGCATCAAGAAGGCATCCGATGAGCTGGGAAAGAAGATCGAGGTAGTCGAATTTTCGAACGACCCCGTTCAGTTCATCAAGAACTGCTTCCTTCCTGCAAGGGTTATCTCCGTCGACATAAGGGAGAACGCGGAAGGAGAGTTCGAGGCATTTGTTGATGTGGAAGAGGAGGATATGGGTATCGCCATCGGAAAAGGGGGAAAGAATATCTTCAAGGCGAACAAGCTTGCCGAAAGGCAGCACGACATAGCCAACGTCCAGATTATTACGAATGCAGAAGATGAAGAAGCCGGGGATCTGGCTTAATCACTTTTTTTTGATTTTTCGCTTATTTCACGTGTGTATATAATTTCGGGACATATTCACATACGTTCTGTATTGCTTACATATCTTATTCTGGCAACCCCGGCACCGGCGGCCTGACCGCCGGACGGCCCCTACCCAGGGGCCTTGCCTTAAGATAATCTTCTCACGTCACGCCCCGGGGACCGGCAAGGGTCCCCCGGGCTGTTGAATTTAGTTTGCTATGGTATGTTCTATTCCGTACACGCCATGAATTTACCGCGTCCCGCCGCTCAGGTGACACTCGTCTGTCCCCTGAGTGGCTATCGTCATTGAGAGGCCCCGGGGTCGGGGCCGGTCCGCCAGCCTGCGAAGCGGTTGGCGGCGAGGGGTTGCCAAAAGTAACTATACCTGCTTTTATACTCACGCAGACTAGCGGAGAACCCGCTTTTTTGTATATTCTTTTCCTGTAATCGTCATAGATTTACCGCGTTTCGCCGCTCAGGGGATACTCGCCTGTTCCCTGAGTGGCTATCGCAATGAGAGGCCCCGAGGTCGGGGCCGGTCCGCCAGCCTGCGAAGCGGTTGGCGGCGAGGGGTTGCCAAAAGTAGTGAAACATAATTTTTATACGTGCCTTATCAGGGTATTCCCTGAAATTTCAGAACTTGTAGTATAGAGATCCTCAATCGAGAGATCGTGTATATCGTCGTTGCCTGTAAGTCTTGCAAAATCCTTCAGCTCTTCTGTCGATACCTTTAGGAAGTTTTCGAGTTTTTTTGCGGATATATCAACCCTTAGCCTTTTCCTGAGATCGGGATTCTGTGTCGTAACTCCCACGGGACATTCGCCTGTGTTGCAGACCCTGTACTGCTGGCAGGCTGCGGCCATGAGGGCGGCGGTTCCTATTGCGACGGCGTCTGCACCCATGGCTATCGCTTTGGCGAAATCGGATGCAAGTCTCAGTCCTCCTGTGATCACCAGGGAGATGTCGCCTCTTCCGTTTTCATCAAGATATCTCCTGGCCCTGTGAAGGGCGAATATTGTGGGAACCGATGTTGCGTCCTTGATGATCACGTCCGCGGCTCCTGTCCCGCCGGGTCTTCCGTCAATTGTTATGAAGTCGGGATTTGCGTATACGGCGGCCTCCATGTCGGCTTCGATATTTCCTGCGGCAATTTTTATTCCAATCGGTCTTCCCCCCGACGTCTCCCTGAGCCATTCGACTTTCTCCCTCAGGTCGTCCCTGTTCCTGATGTCGCCGAAGGAGGCGGGACTTATGATGTCCTTTCCTTCGGGAAAACCTCTTATTGCGGCGATCTCTTCGGTAACCTTTTCGGCCGGAAGCTCTCCACCCATTCCGGGCTTTGTCGACTGGCCTATCTTTATCTCGATTGCATCAGCGGACCTGAGATTTTCCACGCTGACGCTGTAACGGTTGGGGACGTATTCGAAGATGTACCTGTATGCCTCCTTTCGTTCGTCTTCAAGGATTCCTCCTTCGCCCGAGCCGATTGCAGTTTTAACTGCCGCACTTCCCTTTGCAAGAGCGATCTTCATCTCCCGTGAAAGGGCTCCAAACGACATATGAGTTACATATACTGGTGTCTCGATTACCAGGGGATATTTTGCATTGGGCCCTATTACGGTTGCAGTCTTTACATCCTCATCCTTATTCAGGGGAATCTTTGCAAGCTGGGCTCCCGCGATTATGATGTCGTCCCATGACGGAACGCTCTTTTTTGTTCTCATCGGCTCTGTTACAGGTTCTCCCGATGCCGAGATCTTATGAATGAGCTCCATGTCTCTTTCGATATTGTCGGTCTTCCGTTCCCATTTCTCAAGATATCCTGATTTTTCAGGCCCTGTTATCTCCGTCAGACTGATCTCGCTCTTTGCACCGCAGACCGGACATGTGAAGATCTGCATGGTCTGTGAAGGCTGCCTGTGAGTTTCGATCTCTTTAAGATGCGTCCTGTTTGAATGGCAGATCGGGCATCTCCAGTCTTCCGGGAATTCCCCGGGGTCTGTGCCCGGCTTTATTCCTGTAATAGAATCCCCTCTTTTTGGGTTGTATTCAAAAACATTGCATATATTGCAGCGATAAAAAGTCATGGGATTTCACTTATGAGTGATTTAAAATTAATTTATAAATATCTTGTCTGTATCGGGTTCATTAAAATTGCATTATTTTTTATTGTTGTTCTTCTTTTCGAGGATTTCGATTGCTCCTGATATTTTGTCTTTTATCTCCGGATCCGAAGGATGATTTTTTAAGGCCTCTACAGCCTCTTCACCATCGAGTACGGCGAGTGCGTCGATTGCCTCCACCCGAACTTTTTTTTGCGGATCTTTTAATTTTTCAATTACAGGGCCTGTCGCCCGTTCGTCATTGATCTTTTTGAGGGCTATTACGGCCTCGATCCTGACTTTGGTCTTTTCATCGTCGAGGAGTTTTATCAGCGGCTTGACTGCTCTTTTATCCCCGAGCATGCCCAAACCGATTGCGGCACCTTTTCGCAGCCACTGCTCCTCGCTTTCAAGGCATCTTATCAGCGGCAGAGTCGCTCTTTTATCCCCGATCTTTCCCAGTGATTTGGCCGCGATCCAGCTTACGTCGACATATTCGTCCGAAAGCGCTTCGATTAACGGTTCAACCGCCTCCTTTGCACGCATATCCCCAAGTATCTCCGCGGCTTTCCACCTGAAGGTGAGATCGTTGCTCCTCAGGTAGCCTATGAGCTTCCGGATATTTTCCTGCCTTTTCTTTTCGGTATCTTCATCAGGAGAGATTTTTTCTGAAGGATGGTCTGTGGGATTCTGCATCTCCGGCCACAATGAGAATGAGATCACAGGTTACTTAAATATATCCAAAAATGGCCGAGGGTGGCTTGTTTTATGAAAAAGTTAGTAATTTAGTAATATTTTTAGAACTATATTTTTATTTTTTGTAACATCAAGTACAAAAATTTGCTCTTAGTTGTTTCACGTGGATAGATAATCCCGGGATAGCACACACTCTTATGCTTACATATCTTACTTCGGCAACCCCGGCACCGGCGGCCAGGCCGCCGGATGGCCCCTGCCCAGGGGCCTTGCCCGAAGATAGTTCTCCCATTGCACGCCCCGGGGACCGGCAAGGGTCCCCCGGGCTGCTTAATTTGTTTTTTACATGAACATTTTTTGGGATATTCCGTTCCCATAGTCGTCGTAGATTTATCACGTCTCGCCACTCAGGGGATACTCGTCTATCCCCTGAGAGACTATCACAATAGAGAGGCCCCGAGGTCGGGGCCGATCCGCCATCCTGCGAAGCGGTTGGCGGCGAGGGGTTGTCAAAGACGTGATCGGGAGATACCAAATCTTCCGGGAGAAAAAAATATCTATATATCATAATATCTCTAAAATTCAGGCAAATGCCCGAATCCGTCATTCTCAGTGAAGAAGGAATCATCATTCTTCTCCTGGCAATTGCCATAGTCATGTCGATAATACTCAGGAGAGTTAAATTTCCTTACACTATCGGTCTTTTCATAATCGGGTTTGTCCTGGCTTATTTTATTGCACCCAATGTCAGTTTTTTATCTCCTATCTCGGGCTACGTTCCGAACAGTGACTTAATCTTGTATATTTTTCTGCCTCCCCTGATCTTCGAATCGGCGATAGCACTAAATTCACGGCTCCTTTTTAAGAACATCGTTCCCGTTCTGGTAATGGCGATAGCGGGACTGGTAATATCGGTGTTTGTCATCGGCCTTCTTTTATCATACCTGACCCCAGTTCCGCTGATTTATCTTCTAGTTTTCGGGGCTTTGATATCCGCTACCGATCCCGTCGCGGTAATTGCACTTTTTAAGGATCTGGGCGTTCCGAAAAGGCTCTTCACGCTTGTCGAAGGAGAAAGCCTCCTTAATGATGCGTCTGCAATTGTGACATTCAATATTATCATGGGGATTGTCGCACTCCAGGCATATTCCGGGGGTGCATCTTCAATAGAGGAAATATCGGTTTTCTTTACATACTCTCTACTTGTTTCCTTTGCCGGCGGTATTTTCATCGGGTCGATCATGGCTTTTGCAATATACGGGACGATCAGGGCGTCTCCGGATCATCCCCACCTCCATCAGACCGTCTCGCTCGTGATAGCATATTCGGCTTTTCTGGTATCTGAAGCGGTTTTTGATCTTTCAGGAGTAGTGGCGGTTGTAGCCGCAGGAATTATTGTCAACAGGATGACTTCCAGGAGGCTCGGCCCCGCTGTCCGTGAGGACCTGTATAAATTCTGGGAGTATATCGGATTTCTGGCAAACAGCATGATATTCCTTCTTGTCGGAATAACTATTACCAGTCTTGGTGAACCGTTAATATTTTCATGGGATTTTGTAGCTCTGGCAGGAGCCGTAATCGTTGCAGTAGTTGTTGCACGGGCGGTGTCGGTCTATGGTCTTTATTCGGTTACAAATATTATCGAGAGAGACAGGCCCGTGTCACGGTCATACCAGACTGTAATCTTCTGGGGCGGCCTGAGGGGTGCGGTATGTCTTGCGCTTGTACTTTCGCTTCCGAAGGAATTTCCGTATCGCGATATGATAGCGGCATTCACCGTTGTCGTAGTCGTCTTTACAATTATTGTCCAGGGAACGACCACAGGCCCTCTTATCAGGTTTTTTAAGCTGCAAAGGCCCGACAACGTCCTTGAGTTCGAGAGGCTGTGGCTTTCGGTCAGGTCGGCGAATGAGAGCAGAAAGGCGCTTTTAGGGATGAAGGATAAAGGATACATTCCGGCTGAAACTCTTGATAGTGCATCCTCGGAGTATGATACCGCCGTTAAAGCCCTCAGGGAAAAGTTTGCAGATTTCTGGAGGGACTGCCCCGGCGGTGATTCAATTCGTGAACTCTTCTGGATAAAGGCGATCGAGCATGAACAGGAGTGCTACCGCCGTATGTATGATGCGGGACTTGTATCCCCGGGCGTGCTCGACCGTCTCCTGTATGACGCCGATACACGCGTGGACAAGATCCAGTCCGAAGGGATCTATCCTTCAGGCACCAGGTATTATTCTCCTGTATTGCAGATTGGTGCACGTTTTAAAAAGGGCATTTCACCTTTATTCGGCAAGTTGCGCACGAGGGAGCGGAAGGAAGAACTGGTCGACGAACTTTTCCTGATGTATGCCGTATCTGTTTCCGCTTCCGAAACCCGCGACTGGGTCCTTGATGTTGCCGATGAAACGGGTTCCGGAAGAACAATCATCGATCCTGTTGTCGAGGAGTACGGGAGGATGCATGAATCCGCAAAGGCGGGCTTCCGGTCACTTGCAGAGTCCTCCCCTGAAGCGGTTAATTCATTTTATGATTATCTTGTATCGGGGATCGCGATTTCGGGTGCGAAGAAGATGCTTTTCGATATGAAAGAGGAAGGGTTTTTTGATGAAAAGGATATTGAAGCCGAGATATCACGTCTCAGGAAAGAAGAGTCCCGTGCCCGGGAAAAAGTCAAAGAGTTCTGATTTTTCTGTTCTGAACTATAAATTCAAATAAATCCGGCAATCTTTTTTAACGTAAGTTACTGTGCTCTAAGTTGCTATATTTATAAATTTTTAAAACTGTGATTATAGCAGAAATGCCTGATATTAAGACAAAAGTGTCCTTATATTTTCCAAAGGACTTATTTAAGAAATTTGAAAAGCTGAGGGCCGAGAAAGAGAAGCAGTTAGGAGTGACTATCTCGAAGAATGAATTTGCTCTTAAATTGATCTCCGATGCCATAGGCAATTCGGAAAAAGAGAATGAAATAGGAGTTTATGAGCCGAATTCGGTTTATCCCGGAATTAAGAATGATATCAGGACTCTTGAAGGAAAAGTAGATTCTCTGGAAAATGAACTCAGCCAGTTGAAAAAAGAACTGAAAAATCCAAAATAAAAATTATCGAAGTTTGATCTTTGTACCTGTTTTCTTCCGCTTAACCAGGGGATTTTTTTACTGTTTGAATCAGCCGGATAAATTTTTCATTTTTTCTCTCGTATAAGATGAAGAATGTCTCGTATCGGAATAATCGGAACCGGCAGCATGGGGAGTATGCTTACACGCAAATTTATCGAATCGGGGAAAGTTTCTCCCGGCGATGTTTTTATTTACAACAGGACGCCGGAAAAGATGAACGATCTGGTAAATAATTACGGGGCAATCGGGTGTGCCGGAAACGGAGAGGTCGCCGCGAGATCGGATATCATATTTCTCTGTGTCGGGCCTGCCGAAGTAAAGGATGTCCTTCCTGAAATCCGGCCTTTTCTTGATGAGAAAAAAATTGTTGTCTCGATTGCATCGGATGTCTCGTTAAAGAAACTCTCGGAATTGTCGGGTGTTAATGTCGTGAGGATTATTCCGAGCATCACTTCGGAATACGGGGCAGGGGTATCTGTTCTTGTATTCGGGGAAGGAGTGCCGGAGTCCGCCAGGGAAGAAATATTATCACTCTTCGGTTCGATAAGCAGGCCTTATGTGACGACTGAAGACAGGATCTCATTGTTGTCGGATCTTACGAGCAGTTCACCGGCGATAATGGCCTCGATCATGCAGCAGTATGCCCTTGCCGCGGTCTGGAGAGGTGGGATATCAGAAGAAGATGCAGAATTCCTGGTCCGGGAGACATTTATCGGAACTGCAAAACTGTTGTCGGGGATGGATTATGATTTCAGTTCCCTTATATCGGGGGTAGCTACGGAAGGTGGTATCACCGCCGAAGGTCTGGATGTCATAGAAAAGGAGATCCCTGAAGTTTTCGACAACGTCCTTTCGAGGATGTCTGAAAAGCATCTTCGTGTTGAAAAGAGTTCCAGGTAAAAATTTTATTTTTTGGGCTGCCCTGCCGGGATATTCAGGCAGTAACCGGGGCTTTCATCATTCCCCTCAGCCTCAGTCCGTTGATTACAAGCATGATCCCTATAAGGATTAGCAGGATTCCTACCACCAACGTTAATATGGCAATCAGGTATATGGGGGTGAAAAATGATCCAATTACTATTAAAAGGGAAAAAATGCCAATGGCCAGGCGGCTGACAAATCCTTCCGGGACGGCGGACCTTCCTTTCCTAACCCTCTTTAAGAGAATGACTGCACTTGCAAACATCCAGAGGGAAAGGATGGCAGTAAAGATAAGAATCCAGAAATCGGGTGGGATGGAGAACGAAAGAACTCCTGCAACTATTATAACCAGCCCCCTGAAGATATCTCCCTCGATGAATGGCTCGTTATGGGTTTTCCATAATTTCCCGAACATGACAAGTATTCCAAGGATCACGATTCCCATGGGAAAGATTAGGCTCATTGTTCCGAGGAAGGCACCGAGAGGGTCCAGCGCAATATCCAGCCCGGCGAGTATGAGAAATATTCCGGTAATGAACTGGAGATGCCATTCCTTATCCTGGGTTTCAAGAATCTTCCTCGTGTCGCCGGATTCGTTCCTCCTCATATTCGATATCAGCGTGATGAACGTATCGCCGATCATGAGAAGAAGCGGGGCGTCGTCGAGGAGATGCATTACCGGGTGCTCATCCGGATCGTACCTGTCGAGGTGGACCTTCCATTCGTCTTTGGTCTCGTGGACGTGATATTGTCCTTTCCGATAACTTGCTATGGTCCCGGGAGACGGGACATTGAGTGCCGATTTCTTCCACCCGGCATCGAGCGGAACTGTAACCGACTCTTTCGGTATCGCAACCTCCCACACTCCCTCGTTTAATGGCTCAAGAAAATCATCAAGTCGTGGCAATTCCGGTAATCCCCTGGTATTTCATTATTATGCAGATTATAGAATAAATAGGGATCGATACGATAAAAGCGTAATTTTACAAATTGAAAAAATAAATGATAGGTAAAATAATGACAGAATGTTTGATTCGCTGGGAAATGACCTGAAAAGGTTAGTTAAGGCATGAATATAAGAATATTATATATCAGGTATAACAGTAATAGTTGTTGAAATGGAATTGTTGTCGATATTACAAATAAAAGAATGAAATTACGATGATATCTTTAGAAGCACAGATCATTACAGTGATAATTTGGTTGCTTGTAATCAAATTCTGCCAGATTGCAATTTATCCATATCTTAGGCCTGTATTTGGAAATTTGTCTTATGGATTAGCTTATCCTTCCGGGATGCTTCTCCTTACACTAATTTCCTGGTATCTTGGTTTTGCGAAACTCCCTGTTTATCTTGTTCTTATTCCTTTTGCTCTCGCAGGTCTATTTGCAGTATGGAAAAAATTTTACAGCATTAATGAAATTAAAGGATTTGTTAAATGGGATATCATATTTTTCGGAGTTTTTCTTATCACTCTTGCTTTCAGGATCAAATTTGACAATCTTGCAATTACTCAGATCCCGGAACAATATATGAATGCTGCTTTTATTGGCAGTATAATGAATCAGCCAGTTGTAACACCTTTTGATCCGTGGTTTGCCGGTGAAGATCTCACGGTTTATTATTATCTGGGTCACTGGATGATGGGAATTTTAGGTATTCTCTCTGGCGGGATTCATACGGTTGCTTTTAATCTGGCTCTTCCGACTGTCTTTGGCCTTTTTGCTATTTCAGCTTATGCAATCGGAAATCTGGTCCTGAAGCGCCATCAATGGCTGCCTCTTTTGGTTATGATTATTCCGAATGCAGTTATGTTATGGTATATTTTTCAATTAGGCGATCTGGGAGTTGCTGGTGTTGCGTCAAATATAATTAATACTGCAAATGGTGTGAATCCCATTCCTCTTCTTAAAATCCTTGTAGGTGCTCCTCACGGTATGGTATTCAGCTGGTTTAACCAGATGTTTTTCTTATGCATGCTGACAGTAATGATTGTCAACTGGAAAAACCTGGAAAAAGAGGGGAGATATCTTTTGGTATTTCTTATGTCATTGTCACTTGGTACAATGCCCTGCATGCATACCTGGGACGTAATCATCTATGCTCCAGTTTATCTTTGTATAGGTTTTGCGGTCTGGTACAAATATGAAAACCATGATCTGAAGAAAATAATCCCGTTCGCCATAGTGCCTGTATTGTCTGTACTTGTATACCTTCCTTTCCTTCTGTCAATGATTTCTGTAAATAGTGCTGTCAGCGGTGTGGAAATATCAAATCCTACGGGTTTGATTGAGTTTTTAGGTTTATACCTTTTCATAATCGCTGTGATAATTATTCATGGAATGGATGTCCTGAAAAAATATCCCTGGTTAATCCTAATTCCTGTTCTATTTTGCTTATTTGGTTATCCTGTTGCAGGAATATTGCTTTTTTGTATACTCTTACTGGTCGGAAAACGCAATATACTACCTGAAACGGTTTTCGGGGTAGCAGGGCTTGGAATTTTATTTATCACAGAATTCCTGTACATAAATGACGGTATCCAGGGAGCTATTGCGACGCAATATAACACTTCTGTAAAATTCGGGGTAGTTGCCTGCATAATGCTTCTGCTTTCGGTATCAATCATAATTGGGAAATGGGTCGAAAATTATTGGACCTTTTTGGAAGAAAAGCATGTACTTGCAATAGTATCTGCTTTGTTTATTATTTTTATTCTATTTCCTGTTAATATCAGCGTTGGTGATACCTTTGGTTACCCCAACGGAGGCAGTCTTGACGGGAAAAACTGGATGGAGGAGTATAATCCTTCTGATTATGATGGTATATCCTATCTTTTGGAAAATGCGGAACCTTCAGATGTTGTAGTTGAGGCTGCAGGCGGCGGCGATCTATATCTCGGACGTGTTTCTGTGATGACCGGGCTGTCTACTATTCTCGGGCAGATAAATAATGAAGAACACTGGCGAAACGGGGATGTCAGGATTGAAGAGAGAGAAGATGATATTCAGTCGATATATGAGGACCCGTCCATGACCGTTGATCTTATGCAGAAGTATAATGCGGTATATCTTTTTGTGGGACAGTCTGAACTAAATAAATATAATGTGTCCCTGCCTTCTTCAGGGCTTAAAGAGGTTTTTTCAGAAGAAGGTGTTTCAATATATAAAATTGCATCTTAATTTTATTTTAATAATCCCTGGCTTCCGCAACTATGAATCTTATTTTCGGGGGGAACGTTAATTGATCTCCTCGGCACGACGACCTCTCATACTCTCTCATTCTAATGTTCAAAAAAATCATTAAGTCGGGATGATTCCTTTTTTTCCTGAGATTTCATAATTATGTTTGTTCTGGGATTAACAGGGTTCGATTCTTGAGAGTAATATGTTCCGGGGATTAAGAGAAACAAAATATAGTTATAAATGGTTGGAATTACGGTGTTCAGGGCGGATGAAAAAGATCACAACTCCGGCACCGGCGGAGATAACTAGTCCTGCTTAAAGACTGCAGTTGAGAATGGTGCGATGCCGTTTGTTTTGGTATTTAGTATAAAGATGCCTTTTTGTCGTCTGTCCGGGGGATAAATTATTCAGTATTGTCGGTTTAAAAAGATAATTAGAGAACCGGGAAATCGAAAATTCAGAAATTGCCCTGGAATTTTACATCACTAAAAGGAAGACGCCATGCAGGAAGAAAAAGAGAACGATCTGATTTCTAAGAGGAAAAAAGAGGATTCCGTTATCAGGAAAGTTGCCTTTTATTCGCTTGCCGTCAATACTTTCCTTGTAATCGTCAAGCTCTATCTTGCATGGATTTCGGGCAGCCTTGCACTGGAGGCAGATGCAATCAATTCTTTGATAGACATTTTCGCTTCCCTCGCCCTGATTGCCGGAATATGGCTTTCGAGCCTTAAAAGCAGCAAATTTCCATACGGCCTCTACAAAATCGAAAATTTTGTATCCATAATTATCGCCTTTCTTGTCTTTTTGACAGCTTGGGAGATCCTGGTCAATGCAATATATGAAGACAGTACGGTACTGGAGTTTAGCGGATGGGTGCTGCCGGCGGTTGCAGGACTCGCATCTGTCCCGTATCTCCTGGGAACATATGAAGTTAAAATCGGGAAAAAATATAATTCACCGGGATTAATTGCGGACGGGAAACAGCATAAGGTCGATGTTCTTTCGACACTTGTTGTATTTTTTGCACTCTTTGCCCAGTATTTCGGAGTTCCGGTGGACAGTATCGGAGCGATAATAGTTGCAGGTTTCATTGCATATTCGGGATGGGAGATCTTAAAAGACAGCATGAAAACTCTTCTTGATGCATCGATTGATTACAAAACAAGGGACCTGATAAAATCCGCAATTAATTCGGACCCTGTCGTGATCTGCACCAAAGAGCTCAACGCCAGAAATTCCGGGCGATATATCTTTGTTGAAGCGGTTGTAAACATGAAAAAAACCGACCTTTCAAAGGCACATCTTGCGAGTGAAAGGATTGAATCAAAGATTCGCGACCTTGTTCCCAATGTTGAAAGAGTTGTCATACATTATGAGCCGAAGGAGAGAAGCTTCATCCGGTATGCCGTGCCCCTTGAGAACAGGGAAGGAGATATCAGTCTTCATTTTGGCGAGGCGCCATATTTCGCAATTCTGGATTTTAATTTCAGGGATGCAAAGCTGCTGCGAAAAGAAATATTGCAAAATCCGGCCACCGGATTAGATAAGCAGAAAGGAATGCGTTCTGCGGAATTTTTGCTGAAATATAAGCCTGATCTGGTGTTTTCCAAACAGAAACTTACCGGGAGATCGGCTGAATATGTCTTTGAGTCCGCCGGAATTCTGTTGAAGATTACGGATGCGGATAATACCAGTGAATTGATCGAGAAAATTGAGGATGAGATGGAGAGCAGGAAGGATGAGAATCGTTAGTTTTCACAAATCCGGCAGTGTGGCAACCGAAGGGCTGTCGCCCTTTCGAAACCTAAAGGCGACCTTTGGTCACCAGTTCATTTCATGAAATCTTATTTTATTGAGCCACCCGGATGGGTGGTGTCCAGACCGGGTTATCTTCATTTTGCGAAAGTTCACGAAGTGGACTGAGCTGGGCCTGCCCCGAAGGGGCTTATGGCCTTGACAAAAAATATGTGACAGAAGAAAGGAAGGAGATATACAAGCATCCCTCCCCGCTTGTACTTTTTCTTGTCTCTTCGAAGATTTTCATGACGAGATCTTTTTTGTGAATAAATTCTTCAACCGAGATTTTTTAGGTTTATCCGGGAGTCCGAAAATAATATAATCAATCTAACGCATCTGTTAAAATGTGAAAAACCATGAAGAAGACCCTTACAACAAACCAGGGAGTGGAGGTTAACGACAACCAGAATTCCCTGACTGCGGGAGAGAGAGGTTCTGTCCTTTTGCAGGATGTACATCTTATAGAAAAACTTGCACATTTTGATCGTGAAAGAATCCCCGAACGGGTTGTCCATGCGAAAGGTGCAGGAGCACATGGATATTTCCAGGTCTATAAGAGCATGGCGCCTTATACGAAGGCGAAATTCCTTCAAAATCCTGATGTAAAAACGCCTGTTCTTGTTCGCTTCTCAACGGTGGTCGGTTCACGCGGTTCTGCCGAGTCCGTTCGCGATCCCCGTGGATTTGCAGTAAAATTCTATACCGAAGACGGGAATTACGACCTTGTCGGGAACAACATCCCTGTCTTTTTCATAAGGGATGCAATCAAATTCCCCGATATGATCCATTCCTTCAAACCCGCACCAGATACGAATTATCCGACAAGTTCCTCTGCGAACAGCAGGTTTTGGGATTTTATCTCGCTGTCTCCCGAGTCGACCCACATGATCATCTGGCTATTTTCGGATCGCGGAACAATTAAGAGCTACAGGAAGATGGAGGGCTTTGGTGTCAATACATACATATGGGTCAATAAAATGGGCAGGGGCATATACGTCAAGTACCACTGGAAACCTGCGGCAGGGATCGAGACGATCGACCGTTTTGAATCGACCCGCCTTGCAGGTGAGGACCCCGATTGTGCAACAAGAGATCTTTACGACTGGATCGCATCCGGAAAGGAGGTCGAGTACGAACTTAATGTTCAGCTTATGGAATTCGAGGACGAAAACGAACTTGAATTCGATCCACTGGATGCAACAAAGACCTGGCCCGAGGACAGGTACCCGCTGATGCCGGTCGGAAAAATGGTCCTCAATAAAAACCCGGAGAATTACTTTGCGGAGATTGAGCAGGCCGCTTTCTGTCCTGCTTCGCTGATCCCCGGTGTCGAGCCCTCCGCCGACAAACTTCTGCAGGGAAGGCTGTTTTCATATGCGGATACACACCGCCACCGGCTTGGTCCGAATTACCTGCAGATTCCGGTTAATCGTCCTAAAGTTGAAGTTTCAAATGACCAGCAGGACGGATATATGACAATAACTCCCCAGTTTTCCGGGACTGCAAACTACGAGCCCAACAGTCTCGGAGGCGGGCTGCCAAAGGAAAGCGGTGCTCCAACTTACCCCGGAAAACCACTTCAGGGTGTGATGGTTCGAAAGAGGATTGAAAAGACAAACGACTTCCGGCAGGCCGGGGAGAGGTACCGGTCCCTGTCAAAGATCGACCAGGATCATCTCGTCGGAAATATTGCCGACTCCCTTATGCATGCCGACATGGAGATCCGGAAGAGAATGATCAGGAACCTGAAAAGTGCCGATGCCGAAATGGGAGAACGTGTTGAACACTCGATAAAGGAAATGAAAGCTTGAACGGAAAATACCCTCCGCCACGGCTGATTTCATGGAACGTAACGCTGCGATGCCCGCTGAAATGCGATCACTGCTATGTCGACGCGGGGAAATCCGAGGCCGGAGACGTATTGTCGACAAAAGAGGCTGAAAAGGTAATTGATTCGATATCGGAATCAGGAAGTCCTCTGCTGATCCTCAGCGGCGGAGAGCCTCTGATGCGTGACGATATCTGCGGGCTTGTCGCTTACGGGACGAAAAAAGGTCTCAGGATGGCGATGGGCACCTCAGGTTTTACCCTCGACGAAAATATGGCCCGGAGGCTGAAGGATGCAGGGCTGAAAGCCGTTGCTATAAGCCTTGATTCGGTCGATCCGGCATTCCATGATAAGTTCCGCGGAACTGCGGGTGCGTGGGAGAAGGCCGTATCTGCTATTGAGTATTGCAAAGATGCAGATATCGATGTCCAGATTAATATGACCATGGTCAGCCCGGATATGAAAAATGTCGAATCGGTTATTGGAATGGGATCTTCGATGGGCGTTTCAGATTACCAGATCTTCTTTCCCGTTCATACGGGAAGGGGAGAGAACCTGGAAATCCAGGACCCGGATAATTATGAAACCATTATAAGGGAAATCCTTGAAAAATACAATGAGAGCGACCTGAATATCAGGCCGACGTGTGCGCCGCAGTTCAGGAGGATTGCGAAAGAATCGGGGATTGACAACAAGCGATGGGGACGCGGGTGCATTGCCGGAATATCCTACTGCAGGATATATGCCAACGGCGAAGTCACTCCCTGTCCTTATCTCCCGCTGAGTGCCGGGAATCTCCGTGAGAAATCTTTCGGTGATATCTGGCAGAACTCCGGGCTCTTTGCGGCTCTTCGCGATCCGGGCCTTCTTACAGGGAAGTGCGGCAGGTGCGGGTACACTGATATCTGCGGCGGATGCCGGGCACGTGCATATGCAGGATCGAAAACCGTTCCCGTCAGGTGGTGCGACGGGCTGATGGAACCGTATTACGGCACAGGCGAGGTCTGCGGAGAAGACCCGTGGTGCCCTTATGAACCGTAACCGTGAGAGGTGATAGTATAGATACTGATTTTTTTCCTGACGAAACCGACATTATTCTCCTGAACAGGCTCCAGGAGGACTTCCCACTTGTCGCAGAACCGTGGGCCGTTATAGCTTTGGATGCCGGCATATCACAGGACGAACTTTTCGGACGGATCTCGAAGCTACGCGATTCGGGTATAATAAAGGGAATCACTCCTGTCCTGAATTCCCAAAAATTCGGGCTGAATTACGGGACTCTCGTGGCCGTTCATACCGGGAAGGAGATGGAGGATGAAGCTGCGATTATAATAAATGGTTACCCGGAGGTTTCGCATAATTTCATCCGGGATCATCATTACTCTGTCTGGTTCACTATCAAAGCCGAATCAAAAGAGAGAGCCGATCGAATTCTCACCGAAATAAAGGAGAGGCTCGGGATTTGTGATGAGGATATCCTTGACCTGCCGACGGTCTGCTATTACAAAACGGATGTCCGCTTCCGCTGCGAAGAATTCGGGGAGGAGAGCAGGGAGTTGTCCGATCTTGTTAATGAAATAAAGGAAGAGTCAGATGTACCGGGGTGAATGAGAGGTGGACGAAACAGACTATAAAATCCTGAACCTGCTTGAAGAGGGGATGCCTGTTGTAATTAGGCCGTTCGATCTGATAGGGGAAAGAGCGGGAATATCCGGCGAAGAGGTAATCGGGAGACTCCGCCGTCTTCATGACGAGGGTGCTATTAAGACGATAAAGGCCCGGATTAACCAGAGGAAGATCGGGATCTCTGCAAATGCCCTTGTTGCATGGAATGTCCCATCGGGCTGGAACGGATACGAAAGACTTGCCTCGTACCCTGGGGTTTCGCACTGTTATAAGCGAAGTCCGGTTCCGGGGAGATGGGATTATACGGTTTATACGGTTCACCACAGGCACAGCAGGGAAGAGGTTTACGAAGAGGTGAAAGAGATCGCTGAGGATATGGCGGTAGATGATTATGTGGTGATTTTCAGCTCGAAGGAACTCAAACGGGTTCCCGCCGTCCGGATTTGCGAGAAAGGGGGATGCCCGGAATGAACAGGATCACCCAGTGTCTTCATGGCAGCGGTACTGTCAGCGAGGTGTTAAAGCACGGCCATGGTACCGGAAAAAAAGTTCCGGGGAAGTATCTCGCATTTTCCGGGATGCTCCGGCCGGTTGTTTTCTGGAATCTCACGACCAGGTGCAATCTTTCATGTGTGCATTGTTATAACAGTTCGGGCTCCCGGAGTTCTGGCGAACTCTCCACTGAAGAGGCTATTGCAGTCATCGACGATCTTTCCGGTATGGGCGTTCCGTTGATTCTGTTCTCCGGAGGCGAACCGCTCTTGCGCGAAGATATCTGGGATCTGGCTGCGTATACGAAGGACAAGGGGATAATCACGTCTCTTAGTTCCAACGGGACTCTTATAGATGCGGAGGTTGCGGGAAAGATAAAGGAGTCGGGAATCGGGTACGTGGGAATCTCTCTCGACGGGGCAAAACCCCGGACTCACAACAGGTTCAGGGGCTCGTCCGACGCTTTTTCGAGGACTATCGACGCATTCGGTCACTGCAGGGATGCAGAGGTCCGGACCGGGGTTCGCGTGACTCTTACAAAGGCTAATTTCCGGGAGCTGGACGATCTGATCGATCTTGCCCTTTTCCTTGGTGCTTCGCGTTTCTGCCTTTACTGGCTTGTTCCGAGCGGACGCGGGACCGGGGATTACGAAAGGCTCCAGCTGAACGGCGATGAGGTCACGGAAGCCCTCGGACTTTTATATGGCAGGGCAAAGGAGATCGATCCGTCTGTTATGGAGTTCCTGACCGTGGATGCACCCCAGGATGCGATCCATCTCCTTGCATCGATGAGGAAGGATGAATCGGAGGATCTTGAAGATGCCGAATCTCTTGTCGCATCGCTCAACGGCGGATGCAGTGCCGGAAGCAAAGTCGCAAATATCAGCCACCAGGGTTTTGTATACCCCTGCCAGTTTGCGCAGTCCGAAGAATTTTTTGTAGGGGACGTAAGAAAGACGCCGTTCAGCCGGATATGGAACGACGATTCGAATCCGGTTCTCTCTCTTTTCAGGAATAAAGGGATGAGGTTTACGGGAGGATGTGGAGAATGTATGCACCGGGAGCTTTGCGGTGGAGGATGCATGGTAAGGGCGTATTATACAGGGAAGGACTTTTCAGCGGAAGATCCTTTTTGTTTTCTTTTGAAGGGTGAGGGATCTTTGGATTGATTTTTGGGATATGGTTATTGAGGAAAGGGGATGTCCTTTAGATGTGCAACATCCCGTGAGTTCATCCGAATATCACCACTTCGTCGTGGTGAATCGGATCAGAGAGATAGGGGCTGACCGATTTTTCCGTTATTAGATCCACAGGTCTTTGTAATGCCTCTTCGAGTTCGTCTTCGATTCGTACAAGCTGAAAGAGACTTTTTGGAGAGTCGAAACGAACAAGAATATCGATATCGCTGTTCTTTCTCTCCTCTCCTCTTGCATATGAACCGAATATCGCAATTTTGGTGGCACCGTATCTTTTCAGTATAGAGAGGATTGTCTCCCTGACCGCCGGATCTATCTGTGTGTTTGTCATATCCCACCTCTGCTTAATTTATCTTATATTGGTTCTCTGTCATCATTCTTTTGTATCTGAAAATTTATTGGCTTTTGGATGCAGAAAGTGCTTTTGGCCTTAGCAAACAGGATGTGATAGAAGGGACAGTAGAGGGTTCTGCCTTCCTGTGTGCGATGACCGGGATCGACATGTCTGTAATCGATAACCAGTGCTGCTTCGTCATCGGCAACTATTTTTCAGGATTGTTTGTCAGGCATCCCATACGGGCTATGTCCCCGTTCTGTTCATGACAAAGGCGGATCAGTTTTCATTGCCAGACGGCAAAGTTTGCATGAGGGCAAAGAAATGTTCAGGCTCACCGGTCCTAAAATATTCATACCAGGATTCCAGTGTGTCTGATTGAAAAACACCTAAATGCTCAATAATTTGTTTCGCCCACAACAAAGCTCCGGTGGAACTTGCAGTAATAAGGTTGTTATCCGCTACAGATGGCTTGTCTATGTAAAACCTTTGCCCTTTATAACCAGGAGAAAACATTTCAAGAAATCCCGGTCCGTTACTGGTATGCGGACGCTTATCCAATAGCCCAAAGTTGGCAAGCGCAACGGTAGCCCCGCAGATTGCACACACCGTAGCGCCTAAAGAGAGAAATTCGCTTGCTTTTTCGATAATAGCGCCATGTTTTGGGTCGTTCCACGTGTCCGCACCTGGTAATATCAACACGCTTGTTTCACTCACGACAATATCATCAATTAAGCAATCGGGTACTATTGTCATCCCGCCCATTGTATTGATTGGCTCTTTAGAAATACTAACCGTTTTGAGCGATACACGTTCCTCGCCCTTTTTGAAAAACCGACCGGAATTCAGTTCCGAGATAACATGCCCCGGTTCCCAGTCGGCTAAAGTATCCAGAACGTAAACATAGATTGTAAACATAAATTTCCTCCATTTGATTTTACATGCAAATCACTTTGTGATTTACATGAATCAGTGCATGAAACCCTGTTTCATGAACGTTTTAATAATACATCCGTTAATTTTCAATGCATTTATATTCTCGTCCCTGCAGGCGGCCTGACGATCTCCCCTGAAAACTGACCTGATTCATAGGTGACCGAAGGTCGCCCGGGAATCGATTGGGCGACAGCCCTCCGGTCGGCACAAAAAGTTTGGAGAATGACAATTGTCCTACATCTTTTCCCGACCTGAGACGATCAAAGATTCCGGTTGAGGGTATTTAACCGGGAGTGATACGGAGGGTGAAAGTGATTTTTTAGCAGATTATATATTATTTTATGACATAGATCCCTGTAACATGAACTCTTCCCTTTTTGCAAAATTAAAGGAACACGAAACTGAAATCAGACTAAGTTTCGGCGTTAAGAAGATCGGTATATTCGGATCTTTTGCAAGAGGAGAGGAGAAGCCGGATAGTGATATAGATATATTCGTGGAGTTTATGCCGGGTAAAAAAACATTTGACAATTATATGGGCCTGAAGAACTTTCTTGAATCCTTCTTTGAAAGGAAAGTCGATCTCGTAACATATGAGGGCCTGAATCCGCATATCCGCGACAATGTCATGAGCGGAGTAGTCTATGTCACGTGATGCGGATCTATATCTTGATGATATAATTGATGCAACGGAAAATATTCTCAACTATACTTCAGGGATCGATTATGACGATTTCATCTCAAATAAGATGTGCATCGATGCGGTCATAAAGAATCTCCTTGTTATCGGGGGAGGCAGTCAAGAAGATACCTGAGGAAATTAAATTGGAACATCCCGCAATCGACTGGAAGAATATTGCAGGACTCCGTGATGTTCTCATCCATGCCTATTTTAGAATTGATAATGATCTTCTTTGGGATATCATTCAGAATAAACTTGAAGATCTCAGAGATGAGGTTTTGAAAATCTCTGAATAAACATTATCAATTTTTAAAAAATTTCTATAAAGAGTCACGGCACTCATCACGAGTACCAGATCGAAGTATATCACAGAAGAATCCTTCTCTCTTCAAAAAATGGGAGAATGAATCCGGCTATATTATTTAATTCAGTTTACGGTTCACTAATTAAAGGTTCAATTTTAGTATTTTACCCTGGCTTGTTATATAGTGCCTCAGGTATAGTTTTGGAGAGGAGCTTATGTAAAATGGCAAATATTCATTCCATTGAGGCTGTATTTGTCCCACAATAAGGACTGCATATGACAAATCCCTTATTTCCGCTCAGCTACAATCTCTCTTAACATGGAAAACACTGAGATTGAGAGAATAATGTTCTTTGTTGAAACCTTCTTCAGAGAGTCAGGATCACATGGACTTGATCACACTCTTCGTGTCACCCGCCTTTGTGCAGAGATCGGGAAAGCAGAAGGTGCAGATATGCAGATCCTCATTCCTGCCGCTCTCTTTCACGATGTTGCCCGTCCGCTTGAGAAGAAAACCGGAATTCCACACGAAGAGGAAGGTGCACGGATCGCAGGGGAATATCTCAGGTCGAATGGCTGCGATGAGAGCCGAATCCGGGCGATTACTCATGCAGTAAGTTCCCACCGTTTCAGCAGGGGCACAAAACCTGAAACTCTGGAGGCAAAGGTTCTGTCTGACGCCGACAAACTCGATGCCATGGGGGCGATCGGGATTGCACGGGCTTTTATGCAGGCCGGAGAACACGGCGATGGTATTGAAGATGCCATTGCTCATTTCCATGAAAAACTGCTAAATCTCAGGGATCTGATGTACACTGACACCGCGAAAGAGTTCGCTGAAGAAAGGCATGAACTGCTGCAAAAGTTTGCCGACGCACTGGAGGATGAGACTTTAAGTGCCGGAGATGCTTCGCCTGGTTGGCTTTTGCATCTTTAAATCTCAATTATGTATGTCCTTTACACATTTTTACAACTTAATGTTGGAAGAGGTGTGGTTTTAACAGATGCCTGAACATCCAGCCTGCCTCTTCAGAAACATTCAAATTATTTATCTTACTAATAAGATTTGTAAGATACAATATGCCATTACTTGATATAAAAACAGGAACCATTACAGAAAAAGGCCAGATTGTAATTCCAAAATCATTAAGGGAGAGATTTCCATCCGGAGAAAAAGTTGCAATAATTTCTTATGATGACAGAATTGAGTTAAGGCCTATCAGTTCTGTAAACGAAGCGCTTTCATGTGCATATTCAGCGGAGAAGTCTCTTAAAAAAGACTGGGATTCAAAAGAAGAAGATGAGGCATGGAAGAATTTGTAAAAGGTGATGTCTTAGTCGTTCCGTTCCCTTTTTCAGATCTATCAGGTTCAAAGAAGAGACCTGTTCTATTAATTGCAGTTTTGGGTGGGGAAGACATCATCCTATGTCAGATAACAAGCAGAAACAGAACCGACAGGTACTCTGTAAAAATTGCAGACTGTGATTTTGAATCAGGAGGTCTGAAGATTGAAAGCTTCATCCGTCCTGACAGAATATTTACAGCTGATAAATCGCTCATATTATACAAAGCAGGCAGACTGAAGCCTGGAAAGATAACTAAAGTAGAGGATACACTTGTAGAAATTATTAGAAAATGATCCTGTTACCAGAAGAATATGGGAACACATGTAACACGCAAAAAGTCGAGATCTTAAAGAAGCCCCGAAGGGGATTATGCCCTAAAAGCCTTCACCCTTTCAAACCGCTTTTGCCGGTATAACCAGACCCAAAAGAAGCCCGATTTGAGCGTATTTTCATCAATTTATGGTGGTTTTGGAAGGCCAAATTATTGAAGCTTATTTTGCTCTTTTCAAAGAGATTAAAGCCCGGATTGTATGGATATAACGGCCCGTCATCGTTCTCTTTTTTTCAGGCGATGTATCTATCGTCTGAGGTGGAGATCGTGGATTCTCGGGCTTCTGTGTGGATATTAAAAACCGCGATTTCGCCGTATTTTTCACCTTATTTAAGTTTTACTTTACAATTTGCGATTCCCGGGATATCTTGTCGGCTAAAATAATCTTCCCTGAAAAAGATCAGGATTACCTGTAATAGAATCTGCATCATGACATTCTCTGCGGTGATCTTTATAAAGGATCTTCGGTCGATCCGATCACCGCAAAAACGAAAAATCGAAGCCCGCTCCTGTCTTTTTTGGCCGGTTTCGGAGGGTCATTTGCGGTGATCTATATAAAGGGTTCACGACAGATCCGATCACCGCAGAATTTGAAAAAACGGAGCATGCAGGAGCCGACAGAAACTTTTTTCTCAAAGAAAAGCATACTGTTGCAATGTCACCCGCAATTAGAAGGGTATGGAAACTGTTTTCGGGATCGGCCAAATGTGCCTGGCTCCATAGTTGCAATGTCACCCGCAATTAGAAGGGTATGGAAACAGAATGTCCAATGTTTCGCTTAGCCATCTTTCGTCGTATGACCTGAGATGTTGCAATGTTACCCGCAATTAGAAGGGTATGGAAACGGAGCAATATGTGCCAAACGAACTTCGTTTGTTTTGTTGCAATGTCACCCGTAATTAGAAGGGTATGGAAACACCGGGCTTCGCTCCCGAAGTCATCTCCAACAGTAATGCAATGAACACCAGTTAGTAGAAAAACATGAGAACAGCACCCCTGTAAACATCATGGGATTCTTTAATTCCTTGGTGTATTCAGGCAATTAATCCTTAGAATCATTTTAAAGTAAACTATCGATAAAAATTAACTCATTCCTTTCTGACTAATATAATCTCATAGTCGTCAGGAAAAATCTGAATTTGGGCAGAAATCAGCACATTGTCTTTTTAATCTCCAGGTCCGGTATAATGCCCTTTAAAGGTTCCTCTCCGAGACGGTTAAGCTCCTCCTCAAAATCATCGATTATGAAATCCGCCTTACTATCAGTAATTAAAAATTCAAATACTATCCTGTCTTTAGAGAGATGGAGCCGGATCGCGTCGATTGCACGCTGACCTTCCCAGTGATCTCTTGATTCTTGAGATAATTGATCAATTATTTTTGAATAAGGTACTCCATTATCGTTATACCTCGCACGATTCTTTGTCCTGTCGAGGGCATCTGCAATCCTGAGTAGTACACAAAGTTTTTTTCTGTCCGGGTATTTATCACCGGGAAGTTTGGAATGTTTTCGATGCCGATAGCACATATCTGAAACTAAATTCAACTCATCATCATTCAGAATGTTCTTAAAAATTCCTTCTCTCTTCCATTCCGTCAGGATCTGGACCGTATATAATTCGTGTTTATCCCTCGCCTCCTTCCCGTCGTCGTTATCGGAGACAATAAGATCATACTTGTTCTTTAAAGACATCGCTCCGTTCCCCAGATCATGGAAAAGTGCAGCCCAGTTCAGTAATTCCTGTTCCTTTTCATCAAGACCGGAGATCATGCCGATTATACGTGCATTGTCATAGACCGTTTCCACGTGATTCCACCCGTGCATGGTTAGGAAATATGGTGTCGGAATTTTGCTGAAGGTACCTGCTATGTAGTCTATTGCATCCTCTTTGTTGCCGGGAATTTTTTTCTCTTTTATTTCACGATCTATGTTAAGAACAGCTATTATATCATTCATGAGCGTTTTTGCTTCATCGATATCTTTGGAATTCACTGGAATTACGGATGCGGTATCATGACCAAATGCATTATATCCCGACAGTTTTAATCCTACAGGTAGTGCAGGTACCGGATTGTCCTTTTCAGGTCTGAGTCTTTTCCAGTAATTGATTACCTGGATTATATAATCGTCCGTATCTTTATCAGAATTAATTCCTATTCCAAAAGGTGTTTTTGTTTTAGCACATGCCACATCAAGTCCTTTAAACCCTGAATTCGATTTTAAATCTTCTACAATTGTAACATTTCCGTTTATAGGATAAGAAGGGCATTTGGTTTTTTTGTTGATTTCTTCGGGTTTGATTACTTCTCTACGGTCTGTCTTTATTATGTCCAATAATTCCTGGAGATTTTTAGATTTTTTCCAGTCTACCCATTCAGCAAGCTGTTCCATCTTATCAAAGTGATCAAATTCATCCTTTCCTTCTACCGGAAGCATGGAGAGGTCCCTGTCACAAATTGCTCCAATTGTTCCCCAGAATTTTGAATATTCATCTGGATCACCGTAGTGACAGTACTGCTCTGCACCAAGCGAAAAGATAACTTCCGCACCGTTTTCAATTGCCCTCCCATAGTGCGTGATTACCCTTTTGTAGTGATCGATGAGAATAACCTTTATTCCTTTTTGAGATAATTCACCGATCTTCAAAATGGACTCGTCAGCAGCGGAATAATTCAGGTTTACCTGTACAGGAAGAGGAATGTCGACCACTACAACAATGTCTCCCTTTTTGAATCCTGAAAAATCATAATTTAAAAATGTTCTTCCCCAAAATAATTCGGCCACACCTGTGCCGCAGTCCTCGGGAAGGTCCTTTTTTCCAAGATTTTTCTCTCTCGGAAGATCCTGTACAAAATTGCAAACTCTTTCTTCAACATTATAACCTTCCTTTTCAAGGTTTTTCTCGGAAATAACAGTCATGGTGGCGCCATGACCGTTAGTCCCACCAAATAATACTGCTTTGGGACACATACTCTTCCTCCTGAATCAGATTAGATTTTCCTTGATCAGGTTTACCCTTCAAAAGGAACCAGATCGATTGACCTTACTTCCATCAGGCATGCACCTGCTCCCGTCATCTCTTCAGGAGACATTTCCTGTCCCCTCTGGCTGAATGCAATATCGGGTAAGACGAGAAGGATAAACCGGCTGCCTGTATCCAGAATTTTCTTTACCATCGGAATCGGCAGGACTCCGATGTAAATATATCCTTTCCGGATATCCTGTTCTGCAATATGAGGCAAGGTATTACCGGTATATCCTTTTGACCTGAGCCACTCCACGGCACCGGGATGCCTTGTAACAATAATTATCTGACTTTTTTCCATCGATTTCACCGGTACGGTTTTCTTTGCCTGTTCTCATCCGGGTTCCACGATCCCGGTACTGCAAAAGAATATTTTCCCGGCCCTCCTGAATTGTTAGATATCACAACCAGTTCATAACTTTTTTTAAGTTCAAGATCTTCGGGCAGAGTTCCTTCGTTCACAAAGCCGAACAGGTTATTGTAACCGTCTATCTTAAAATGAGGTTGAACATTTCTTTTTTTGCTTACATGGTCTTCAAAATAAGTGGCATATACTATATCCCCTCTTTTGGGGATGACCTGTTGTTGAACCGGTATCTGGGCAGCATTGGTTGCCCGTATTTCCCTGTATTGCGAATTATTTCCCTGACTTTCAAATGATTCGATCTTCACAAGTTTCCCGTATCCTGAAGATGTCTTCCCGCCGATTCCCCAATTTTCCAGTGCTTCCGATAGCAGCCTGAATACAAGCTTTGTCCATTTTTCTGTGTTTTCTCCGGAAACATCACACGAGACTACGATATGAAACATTCCTCTGACAGATACGAATGATATAGGGACCGGTTTGTCGAAATCTGTTGGTGCACCCTTTTCTGAATAATAATCCCCGTGATGTGGTGTCATTACGTCAGGCATGAGGCTTTTGTCTTTCAGGCTTTCCGGTGTGATCCAGGCGTCATGAAAGATGAAATGACCTGAATCGTCTGATGTACCGAATATTGCTTTGTAATATTCACCGTCTTTTTTGAATTTCTCATCACCTTTTCCCCAGACCTGATTACAATAGTGCGCAGCAAGACCTTTAAGGGCGGTTCCAGGGATATAGGGTGTCCCGTATGTATGATGAAGAGTAATTCCGGTCTCAAGCACATTTTCGTTTCCGAGACCGATTATCAACCGGTTTTTTGTGATGAACGTGGCATCCTGTTTTTCTCCAAGTGTGGAGATATAACGGTTATAGACATCTTCGTAGATCTTTATCGTTTTCTGATTCTGCTGCGACATTTGCATTGTTTTAAACAATGCCCTGCGGCTTTCAGGATGTTTATTATCCGGGTCCCCTTTATTCACAGGATAAAGAAGATAACGATCACGTATAAGAGCGGCATTCGATGCACCCCGAATTTCCTGCTGATTATCAGACCATAAACCTGCGATAACATCCCTGCATGCTGATCCGGACATGATCAGTCACTCCCGAAGATTGCCTCTGAGTAGCGTTTAAGCCATGTAGCGGCCTCGATTGCCTCTCTGCTGAGTTGCTGATATTCTATCAGGTCAGCAGTCCGGCTTCTCTCTTCCAGTCCCGGATCGCCGGTTAGTTGCATGGTCTTTGTAAGGTATCTGATATAAGCGGCACCTGGTTTACTTTCCTTTTCCTTGTCTTTTGCATTTACAAATGCAAGAGCCTGGACCAATCCGGAATTATGCACCAGAGCAGGAAAACTTTTTGTAAGTCTGGAAAATTCCTCTTTATCATTTGAATTATGCGATGAAACGCAGGAATATGCAATTTCCGCTCTTTTTTGCTGTCTGGTCTGCATATCGTCTCACCCCTGTGTAAAGGAACATTTTACTCTTCCTTTTCCTACAGTTGCTTTACCCCCAATCTGAAGATCGAGTGTTTCTGTACAGAAGTCCCTGAATATTTCCTCTTTTGTCAGATTTTTGTTCTCAAAAACGCGATCGCACCAGGCCGCTCCTGCGAGAATCGCCTCGGCAGGCAGAGCCTCCTCATACCACAATGCCTTTCCTTTGGCAGTCTTTGTCTCATCATCAATTGTGATATGGGCTGCGACTTCAGTCCCTGTTTCGGACAGAAAAGTAAAACTGTCATCTGATAAAATTACGAAATGGCTTCTAAAGATCTCTTTCCAGTTATCATCATCTGGAAATATTATTTCGGAGATCTTATCGGCCCAGTTATCTGCAGTATTATTTACAAAGTCGAGATCTTCAAGGAATATTTTACCATTAGATACAATTGACGAATTTGTAGTGCATAATGCAAATTCTGATCCACTTTGCTCGTTAAGCACAGGTACTTTGGGCACTTCCGGAAGACCTTCATATCCTGATGCTTCGAGATCCCGTTTGAGCCTTGCCAAAACAAGAGGACATGTAACATATGCAAAGGTTCCATAAAGGCTTCGCAGCGGCATACAAACAATATGAGCGTCGGTTAGTACGAGTGCACCTGCAAATGAATCGCCGTTTTCATCGTCTGGTTTCCCAAAGACTGCATTGATATCTTTTTTGTACTTTTCATTTTCTCCGAAGTGATCTCTCATCACTCCCTTTACTGCCGAACCCGGGACAAGAGGCCAGTTTGTAACCTTTTCACGCATGATCGGCATATCAACGAAGCCGACCTCTTTTCCTGCTCCTACATGAAGCGGTGTGATTGTCTGTATCCAGTACATTTTTGTATTGTTTGACATTTTTATCATCTCAGTTTCATTTCATCATTTCATTTTGTCGTCAGCATTCCATACTCCCCAAAGGGCAAGACCGAAGCCGTCTGTGCTGTAATTTTGATCGTCTATGGTGTCGCTCACCGGACGGAGCCAAAGTTTCTCTGCAATATCTTTTGGATCTCCGGTTGTTACTTCAAAGAAGTACACGGAGCCTGCCGGGACAAGACGCCGTATTGGTTTTGGTCCTTTCTTTTGAAGATCCCAGCCTGAAAGCGGTTTCCAGCGGCCTACACATGCCGATTTCAGTGTTAAAGTGAATTTTTGCTCAATATTTTCAGGTAGTCCCGGTGGTGTACCGCAGAGTGTTTCTTTGTCCAGCCAGCCCGGCAGCCATCCGTTTGAAAAGACCGCAGGTGTTGCAAGGATCATCCTGGCATATTTTTTACCTTCAAGAGCACCGGTGATCTCACCCGGACACTCCCATCCCGGATCTCTTCCGGATTCCCAAAAGGCAAGGCGTCGTTCACCTCCGATGGGGTGGAACGAATTCTTCCAGATAAAATCTTTTGTATCTACTCTTGCAGCAATCCTGACATCTCCCGCACCGAAATCCAGGCCAATTGTTTCAAAAAGCCTCCCTTCATCTGAGGTTCCTGTATCGGGTTTAATCTGAACATGGATTCTTGATTCTTTCTCCGGTAAATCGATGTATCCTGAATCCGGATCTACCTTTTTTCCGCCTTTTTTAGTTTTCAGGGGAACTTTAAACGAGTCGGGGGAATCATGTGCAAGCCATTCCGCCATCTTTTTTAAGGACCAGAACTGAGCGATCTCCGCCGGTTTGAAATCATCGCCAACGCTTTCCGGGATCATTGCCGGCAAGAGTTTTTCATCCGGAAGGTTGCACCATTCGTTGTCCCCGGTTTTTGAAGGACGGATCGGATAAACGGCAGGTTCATTCTTATCAGTATCGTTAACAACTATGTCGAGGGGTGCCGGAAGATACAGACTTTCAATATTATTCTTATTGTATAGCGGCAGCGGTCCGGAAACCGAGACTTTTTTGAGTTTGGCAACTGTAACAGGATCAAAGCCATTTCCGTTCATTTTACCCAGCATTGTTCTTACGGAGCCGGCCAGAACGGACGGGTACGGCCAGTCAAGAGATTTCATGCGAATGCCTAACCCGAAAGGACGGGCATCCCGTGCAATGATTGGATCATGGGGATCGATAGATAGATGGATTTCACTCATAAATTGTCACCACCTGTCGCCGCAGAAGCAATACGGCTCGCAATGATGATTTCTTTTGCCCTCCGGTGAAGAGTTTCTGCAGAGTCTACTCCTTCCATGATCTTCCGGATATTTTCACCCGAGATCTCTGTTGTTCCGTGGCCTGCGGATTTGCGTTTGAGGAGCCTCGACAGATCTTTTTCAAGCAGTTCTGCGGGTGGCGGGCTGCCCCACTCTTTGTATTCCCTGGTCATTTGCAGCATTTCATGCCCGGCTTTGTCGGGGATCTCGTCTTTTTTATGCATACCGGTCCATTCGTCAAGGCGTTCATCCATACTGTTATTCCCGGGTTCTTTCCATTGTTCCCTGATCTTTAACGGTTCTCCGCCGCTTCTTGTATGCAGGTGAAGTGCCAGACCGTTTCTGTCCGGTTTTTTTGCCGCTTTTTCAGCTTGGCGGCCGTAATCGAGAAGGTCTTCAAGAGGATCGTTTTTGTGTCCTATGGCAATCCCGACAGAAAATGTAAGTCCTTCGACTGTCTTTCCAAATTCGTCATGAAGTGCCCGTGCCGCCTTCAGGCATGTATCTACAGGGAGAAAGGCGATCACATCGTCTCCGCCGGAATAGACCATGACTCCATGATAATCCTTTTCAACGATTTCTCTGGCTTTTCCGGCGAACGCTGACAATTTTTCAGAGAATTTATAATGTTCGTTCGAGGATTCAATATTGGCAATTGCCCTTCCCATATGATCCCCGTCGGCAATCAGGATTGCAAAATAAGGATTTGGTTCGCCGATTTTTCTCTTGCTTCCCTGAATTTCCAAATCTTTAAGTTTCCGGAGTTTTCCTTCAATTTTTAAAAGATTGCCGAGATCATCATTAAATTCGCTGGATTTTCTCTGGTCTTCGGGGATTTTGGTTAAATCTTTTTTAAATTCATTTAACCGGGGGAGATAGCAGACCTGTCCGTCGTACGGGAAATCGGAATAGTGCCTGTTTCCGGTACCTGATGAAAAACTGTTGTCGCCCCTGCACTGGCTGCCTATTTCATCAAGTAATTCCCCTGCTTCTCCGCCTTCGGCTACAATTCTTCGTACCCACGGGTCAAGGGCAACCCTGGTAACTGACGGAAAAGCCATCTTTCTTCCGCCTGCAAGTCTTTTGGTAAGGCCGATTGCAGATAGCTGCTCGCCGTCACTGAGACGCATTCTTAATTCAAGAATTCCCAAATTTTTTCGTTTCTCTTTCAGTACGCTTTCGCGTGCACCGTCGAGGGAGCATTTAGGAATTCCGGGTACTCCTTTTACCTGTTCAAAATCCCGTATGGATTTTCTGCCTGCAAGGAGCCTGATCACTCTTTTTCTGGCTATGCGATAATCGTCTTCATTTTCCAGAGGGACCCATGCGGAGTTGAATTCTATAAGATCTTCTACCTGTTCTTTCCAGAGTATGTCTCCTGTCGGATCATCTCTTATGACACCTTTTGCTTCTTTTTTGGCAGCTTCGGCATAATTCAGCCAGATATCTTTTGCTGCGGTTTCTGCTTTTTCATTAATTTCTTCAGGGTCTCCTCCTCTTTCAGGCAGTTTTGCAAGAATCACGTTTCCTATATTGAATGAATCCAATTCATGACCGCGATTTGTAGGTTCCAGTTCAGGATCACTTTTTTTTAATGCAGGAAAGATCAATTCTCCTCCAGAATCTGCTATGGCTTTTGCCGCCGCCCTGCTGATCTCTGAGAGAAGATATGAGCCGAACCACAGATCGCGTGTCCGGCGGGCGGACGCGATGAAGTCCTGTACCGGTCCGACTGACAGGACATACAGGTATTTTGTCATTTCGGAACCTCCTGAAATCCGTTTTCTTCAGCATATGCGAGGAAAGCTTCGAGAGCAGAACCTGGATGCTTCCCCCCACGGGAAAATCTCATAGGAGAGTTTGGATAAGCGGCATTTGCTGTATTAACGATATCATTATAAGATAATGAGACACCTGTGGTTAGATCGTGCTTTCCCGGTTTTAGATAAGCTGAATCAAGCGGATTTGTTTTTAATCTCAGAATAAGCGATTTGCACCCGTTTTGGTATTTGATTGGTTTCAGAATTAATGGACTGGCCATCCTGTCATTTTTCTCATTCGGTTGCAGAGTTGGTTTAATGTTATCATCATCGGTATTATTTCCAATATACTCATCTTTAAGTTCAAAAATAATCGGCATCCCAAACTCTGCACGGGGAAATGATTTAACTGTTATACGGTTATCAGTCTTTTTCCTCCCCTTGGGACGTATTTTTAATCCATTCTGGTTTTGAATTGTTTCACGAATTGTTTCGGGCTCCGGCCAAAAAGATTTACTATAAACATTTCTCCCAACTTTTCCCTGCCTGAAATCTTTCATTCCTCCTACAACGTCGGACCAGCATTTTAAAGGGTCAATCTGATTATTTGTATTAATACGGAGTTTTTCTGGTAATGTAGGCCAGGATTTTGGAGTATTTTTATCGATCTGGTATTTTTTAAGGGAATCCGAGTACCATTTACCAATATCATCATCCGGGGGAGCAAATTCCTTACAGTATAAAGCACCGCACCCTCTTCGTGTCCTTGCCCCGATCCCCCCAAAATTGACCCATGCCCAGAAAGCCGCTTCAATATCATTCTCGATTGGATCAATTCTCTCCGGCTTGTGTTCTTTTTTTTGCTGTATTAATTTTTCATTTTCAATTTTTCTTAGTTCATTGAGTCTTTTTTCTTTTAACCAGCTGATGATAACTGTAAAATTAAAATTTTCTTTTATTAACTCGGCCTCACCTGCCTTTGCAGAAAAGAGTGCATAAACCTCTGGTCCATATCTGAAAAAACCGTAATCCGGAGGAGAACGGTATTGGATTTCCTTAGGCTGTACAACTTCAATGATCACCGGGCTGGGATTATCCGTCGTTCCCCAGATCTCGCCTTCTCTCTGCCGCAGGTCCTGTTCATTATTGTAGTTCGCTCCTCTGGTAGCCCGCCACCAGAACCGGAGATGACCGCGAACACTTGACGCCCTTATCGGCATAGCCGGGTCAGCTATTCCTGCTTCAGCTCCCCCTCCGAACATCGGGGTTATTACTTCGATCTCGTATATTTTTGTCTCAATATCCGGATCATCTTTTTTTTCAGGAATCACTTTTGGAAATTCAGGTAATTTTCTTGTAATTTGAATCACTCTCCTTAACTATCGAATTTAATCACTCCTTTGATTTCAACTGAGAACTCTTTCCTGCAATCGAGGTTTCAAAAAATTTCTCATGCTTTTGCACTTGCGACATAAAAACCTCCGAAACCGTATGTCGTGTTCTTTCCGATCTGCAGATACTCCCCCGCTTTCAGGATCGTTCCAAGTCCGGGATCTACACCCGACGTATCATAAGTTATCGATCCGGTGATCCCGGTGAAGACGATGTTCTTCTTCTCCCTGTTTTTCCTGGAATGCACGAGGATCGAATTCGTCCTGATATCGAAATCCAGTATTTCCGGATAATTGTCAAATTCGAGATCTTCGACATGGAGAGGATAATTTCCAGGATCGTACTTCTTCGCGGTCCTGTTGAATGAGCGAAGCGAGGCAGTGACCAGTGCGGAAAAAGCGGGAAGCTGCATAAGCCTGCCTTTCTCAAAAAGAGCTGTCGGAGTTATGAAATTAACCGTGGTCGAGTCCCCGAGGTTATACTCCGGAATTTCATTCATCGTTCTTGCCTGGATACCGCCGATCTCGTATTTGCAGCCGTTGAAGTTGTAGACGCCCTCCTTTTCATAAAGAGAGGATAATACCGAAGGCACGTACTTCCTGCGATCGCCGTGGATCTTCAGAAAACCGGTAACGAGATCTTCGTTCTTAAACGAAAGGACTGCGTAGGGCTTGATATCGTTATCGGCTTTGTAAATACGGGAATATGCCGAATCTTCGGTATCAGGTTCGCAATAGTTGTCCTGGTTGAATTTCAATGCATGACCCAGAAATCCCCGGAAAATATCTCCGCAGAATTCGGGAGCGGCGTCGTTTCTTAAATTAATATCAACAGTAATTATCGAACTGTTGAAAGCCGGGTTTGTTCGCTGAACGTTTTTTTGTTTTATCTGTATGACATATACCCCCTGAAGAATATTTTTTCCTTTTAAGTGGATGTGCATAAACATTTCGATTTGAATCCGCGATCGTTTTAGTCCGCATAACTAACGCAGCCGGCACTCCGATCATGAGACCTGGGTGCATTATCATGTGATTTGCAATGAAAAAGAGAGATGAACGAGATAATTTTCATCGTATGCGCATGAGTCGTCTGATAACGTGCGTTGCTGCAGGGCCGGAGATGCTTTCGTAAGCCGCATGAAGATCTCAAGATCGTCTTCTGATAATTCCGGTATGCAAAGCCTGTCATGAAAAAATCGTTTCAGTTAACGATCATTTCCCCGAAGAAGAGCAGGATTATCTTGTAATATGATCTTCATCACGACATTTTCTGCGGTGATCTTTATAAAGGATCATCGGATGATCCGATCACCGCAAAAATGAAAAAACGGAGTCAGCTCCTGCCTTCTTTTGCCCTGTTTCGGAGGGTCACCTGCGGTGATCTTTATAAAGGATCTCCGACAGATCCGATCACCGCAAAGTTTGAAAAAACGGAGCATGCAGGAGCCGACAGAAATCTTTTTCTCAGAGAAAGGCATACTGTTGCAATGTCACCCGCAATTAGAAGGGTATGGAAACAAGAATCATGCAGAGCAAGATTACAAGACGAAGCCTTAAGTTGCAATGTCACCCGCAATTAGAAGGGTATGGAAACTTCATCTATCTTCTTTAAGACAATTATTGGCATCATGTTGCAATGTCACCCGCAATTAGAAGGGTATGGAAACAAAGGTATAGATCGGTAGGTTCCCCGTCCTTTTCAAAGTGTGTTGCAATGTCACCCGCAATTAGAAGGGTATGGAAACCTCAATCTCGCTGTTGGGAACAGCTACAGTTTTTCGTTGCAATGTCACCCGCAATTAGAAGGGTATGGAAACAGTTGCAGAATCAATTTTCTCGCACTCCATTCTCAAAAGTTGCAATGTCACCCGCAATTAGAAGGGTATGGAAACTCTTGAATATCTTCCGACGTTGCGTGGGGAATTACTTCGTTGCAATGTCACCCGCAATTAGAAGGGTATGGAAACACCTGCGCAATGCGTTCCACATATACCTATTTTCATATTAGTTGCAATGTCACCCGCAATTAGAAGGGTATGGAAACTTTTAAAATACGTCTCTTCTATCTCTAAACTCATTCAATCGTTGCAATGTCACCCGCAATTAGGAGGGTATGGAAACAAAAGAAGTCGTGCAGCGTTATTGGCGAGGTTGATACGTTGCAATGTCACCCGCAATTAGAAGGGTATGGAAACTGTCAATGTTCTTTATAATTTCACTACTCTTTTGTTGCAATGTCACCCGCAATTAGAAGGATTCCTTTTTTACCAAAAAAGCAGGAAAAAAGTATTCACACAAGTCCGTGATTTTTCCCGAAATGCTTTTTTAATAATTACGAAAATTAATTCTTATGGCTGCTATTGTGTATCTGTCAAAGGAAGACCTGGATTCATTATGGGACATGATAAACTGGCAGAAAGTACGGAAAATCGTATCAAGAACCCAGATAAAAATTGCAAAGGCAGCTAATGAACACAATATAGGGAAAATTAATGAATTCCAGGATAAACTGGTTCATTCATTTCCTGCAAAGCTGCTTGCAGTCAGAATTGTAACGGAAAATGAGGGCGGGGATAACGCGGGAGTTGACGGAATTATCTGGGATAAAGATGAAGAATGCATGCATGCCGCATGCACCCTGGACACTGACAATTATAATGCAAAACCTCTTCTAAGAATAATGATTCCCAAACCCGGAAAGGATGAGATGAGGCCGATATCACTTCCGGTTATGTATGACCGTGCAATACAGGCACTTTTCGCCCTTGCTCTTCAGCCGGTCTCAGAGACATGGGCCGATAAAAGATCTTTCGGATTCAGAAAGTATCGTTCGACAAAGGATGCTTCATCGTATATCAAATCTCTTTTGGACCACAAAAATTCGGCCGAATGGATACTTGAAGGGGATATAAAATCCTGCTTCGATAAAATATCGCACGACTGGCTTTTGGAAAATATACCGATGGATAAAAAAATACTTTCAGAATTTTTGAAGGCTGATTATATCTACCAGGACCAGAGATTCAGGACATCTGAAGGTGTCCCCCAGGGTGGAGTGATCTCCCCCTTTCTGGCAAATATGGCACTTGACGGTATGGAGGATTTTCTGGAGACAAAATTTTCCGGAAGAAAAGTCCATCTTGTCAGATATGCCGATGATTTCATCGTCACTGCCGATACTTCTGATACGGCACTGGAAGTTAAGGACAAATTGGAGGAGTTTTTAAGCATAAGAGGATTGCACCTTTCCGAAACAAAAACCAGAGTTGCCGGTGTCAGTGACGGTTTTGATTTTCTTGGATGGTCTTTCAGAAAAACCGACAACAGAGTTGTAATTACACCTTCTGAAAAATCCGTTCAGGGAATCATGGCCAGACTCTCGGAAGAGATCATGAATTCCAAATCCGGAAATCCCGATCAATTAATCGGGAGATTAAATCCTGTCATTCGCGGTTGGGCGGAATATAATAATCATATCAACTCCAATGCTGCTTTTGAAGAACTGGATCGTTATTTGTTTGATGAATTGATGAAATGGGTTCAGAACGCCAGTACAAAGACAAACCGGGGGGATATAATGGATAAGTCCTTTGAATTTCTCTGTGAGGGTGAATGGATCTTCTGCGGGGGAAATGAAAAACTTTTGAGATTTACGGATACTAAATTTTATTATCATCCTCCGCTGAAACTCGATGCAAATCCGTATCTTGAGAAAGGATACTTTACAGAGAGAAAAAGATCTGATAAGTGTGAGCTGTATATTGATGATTATTATCAATAACCGGCTCCTTTTGTCTTGTAAAACCCAAGTAAGAATTCATAGAAAAAATTATGTTTTCATTTTTCAATTATCTTCATCATGGAGACTGTTCTTGTTACCGGGAGGGGTGTAAAGATTGGAAGGCATAACAAAATGCTATACTTTTCCGAGCGAGATAAGAAAGAAAGATCAATATCTCCAATAGATCTGGATCTTATTATTTTAAGCGGAGAATTTTCAATATCTTCAGGTGCAATAAGACTTTTGTCTTCGCATGATGCCGGAATTGTCGTTCTGGACAATTATGGGAGACCCATCGGTCATTTCTTACCTGCAAGAAAGAGCAAAGTAATCGAAAATTATGAAATGCAACGCTCTCTCCCCTCTAAAAAATCACTCGGGATTGCAAAAGAGATCTGTCGGACTTCCGGAAGAAACAAGATTGCCTTGCTAAGATCGGTTGGCAGGAATAAAGGAATAGATTGCAAAGATATAATGTCATCTATTCAGTGTAAAATTGAATTGATAGATGAAATCACGAGTAAAAATGTTCTCCTTGGAATTGAGGGCATCACAGGAAGATTATATTATGAAGGATTAAAACTCCTGTTGCCGGAGGATGCCGGCTTCAGTCACAGGAACAGGCATCCCCCGTGTGATCCGGTAAATGCACTCCTCTCGTACGGATACGGGATACTATATTCTCATATCAGAAGAGCAGTGGTAACGGCGGGTTTATCACCTTATTATGGTATCCTGCATTCCTCGTATAAAAAACAGGAGGCCCTTGTCTATGATTTGATTGAAGAGTTCCGCCAGCCTGTTGTCGACCGGGTCGTCCTGACTCTCTTTAATAAAAATCAAGTGGGGATGAATGATTTTTCAATTGAATCGGGGAAATGCACAATAAATTCACAGGCGAAACGAATTTTTTCTTCCGAGATAATGAGCCGTTTAAATTCCGGTTACCTGTACAAATCCGTGCATTTAAAATTTAATGATATTATCAGAGAACAGGCAGTTTTAATGCAGAAGGCCATTGCCGGAGAATGTGATTACTTTGCTTTCAGGTACAGGTAGGTTTTTGAAATGGATAATTATCGACTGATCGTCAGTTACGATATAACCGATGACAAGAAGCGAAACGAAATGGTTGAGCATCTCCATTACATGGGATTATTTAGGATACAATATAGTGTCTTTGCAGGATTCGTGCCACGGAAAAGGTATGACTGCCTTGTTTCAGGCTGCATGGAGTGGTGCAGCACAGATGAAGATCGTCTTCTGATAATTCCGGTATGCAAAGCATGTCATGAAAGAATAGTTTCAGTTAACGATCATTTCCCCGAAGAAGAGCAGGATTATCTTGTAATCTGATCTTCATCACGACATTTTCTGCGGTGATCTTTATAAAGGATCTTTGAGAGATCCGATCACCGCAAAAATGAAAAAACAAAGCCTGTTCCTGCCTTCTTTTGGCAGGTTTCGGAGGGTCACCTGCGGTGATCTTTATAAAGGACCTTTGAGAGATCCGATCACCGCAGAATTTGAAAAAACGAAGCATGCAGGAGCCGACAGAAATCTTTTTCTCAGAGAAAGGCATACTGTTGCAATAACACCCGCAATTAGAAGGGTATGGAAACATTTCGTGCTCTATCTCCATTCTCCCCCTTTCGCAAGAGTTGCAATAACACCCGCAATTAGAAGGGTATGGAAACAGATAGAGGATGGCTAGCAGACCATCTTTCCAGAATTGTTGCAATAACACCCGCAATTAGAAGGGTATGGAAACTTGAAGACATTGTTCTGAGGATCTCGTCTATACGCTGTTGCAATAACACCCGCAATTAGAAGGGTATGGAAACTATTGCATCTTTCTTTCCTTTGTCCAGATTCTTATCGTTGCAATAACACCCGCAATTAGAAGGGTATGGAAACCGAATCCGCCACCATCCATTATTTTGGTTCCGTCATGGTTGCAATGTCACCCGTAATTAGAAGGGTATGGAAACAATTATTACAATATTGTATATAGTATAACCTACAGTTGCAATGTCACCCGTAATTAGAAGGGTATGGAAACTTCTCCGGGCGTTGAAGGCATCTATGTCTTCATGTTGCAATGACACCCGTAATTAGAAGGGTATGGAAACTTATTCTCGGTCCCAAATAGTGACCTTGACATTTTCTTGCAATGACACCCGCAATTAGAAGGGTATGGAAACGTAAAACAACTTCAATGCCGAGCTCTTCTAAAACCCTTGCAATGACACCCGCAATTAGAAGGGTATGGAAACAATTCTTGAGGGATGTTCATCCCATTCTTTCTTTACTTGCAATGACACCCGCAATTAGAAGGGTATGGAAACATAGATTATCTTCTTGACGATCTGGTACTTTATTTCAGTTGCAATGTCACCCGCAATTAGAAGGGTACGGAAATCCCGGTCATATAAAGAGCGTTAAGAACCTGGGATTGTTTGTTGCAATATCACCTGTTTTTATAAGTTCACGAGAATTTCAGGAGAGAATTCTGTTTTTGGAATCTTCCATGAGGGTGGGGAACATATCGATTTCGTGAATATATTTTAGTCCTGGGAATTTCAGAATGCCGTAGGCGAAATAATCAAAGAAATGAGAATAAAACAAAAAAAACCTGAACCTTATATAATAATGCTGTCAGTGAGTTCCACTATCATTGTCAGAATGCTAAAGGTGGAGAATCTCCACCAAAAGTAAAAATGCTGTCGACGGGATCCGAACCCGTGACCTCCAGATATCTCAGATATCAAGCGCCCCGAAATGTGCTACAAAACCCTATGAGTCTGGCGCCCTAACCGACTAGGCCACGACAGCATGTGAATTTTTTTCGTCGGTTATTCGCACAACAAAGTGCATAATAAAAAGGACGGATACGCTATTAAACCTTATGATATGACTACCGGAGATAACATCATGCAGTTTTTTCCCTTAAAAAAGCGAATATCAGATACATGAAATTTATGTTCTCGAGAAGGATTCAGAACACCCCGAAATCCTTCATACGCGAGATACTCAAGGTTACGGAAAACCCCGACGTTATCTCCTTCGCCGGCGGTCTTCCAAACCCTTCCTTAATCGACACCGAAGGGATCGGGAAGGCCGCATCGGATATCATAAAAAGCGACGGCAGGTCCGCCCTCCAGTACTCAACCACCGAAGGATACGAACCCCTGAGACAATATATCGCCGACCGCTACGCGAAGAGATACAATCTCGACGTCAGCGCCGACGAGATCCTGATAACAAACGGCTCGCAGCAGTGCCTCGATCTTCTCGGGAAAGTATTCATCAACCAGGGAGACACCGTCCTGATGGAAAAACCCGGATACCTCGGTGCGATCCAGTCCTTCTCTCTCTACGAACCCGAATTCCATTCAGTCTCCCTCCATGACGACGGCCCCGACACCGTAGAGCTCTCGTCCGTATTATCCGAAGAACTTCCGGTCTTCTTCTACGGCATACCCAACTCCCAGAACCCAACCGGCATAACATACTCCGACGAAAAGAGAAAAGAAGTCGCAGAAATCCTCAACGAAGCCGAAGTTCCGTTCATCGAAGACGACGCCTACGGGGAGCTCCGCTTCGACGGAAAAGCCATAAAACCGGTCAAATATTACATGCCCGAAGCAGGCATAATGACAGGCTCCTTCTCCAAGATATTCTCGCCAGGGATGAGGCTCGGCTGGGTCTGTGCAACTCCCGAAGTCCTCGACAAGGTCATAATCGCAAAGCAGGCATCCGACCTCCACTCGAACTATCTCAGCCAGAGAATCCTGTACAAGTATCTCGAAGAGAACAACATCGACAAACATATCGAAAAGATACAATCCGAATATAAGATGCGGGCTGACCTCATGGTCAAAACGATCCGCTCGGAATTCCCCCCCGAGATCACCTGCACTCAGCCCGAAGGCGGAATGTTCGTCTGGCTCCGCTTCCCCGACAACATGTCCTCTATGAAGATATTCGAAAAGGCCTCGGAGAAAAATGTCGTCATACTCCCGGGAATGCCGTTCTACGTCGACGGAAAAGGAGACAAAACGGCGAGGCTCAACTTCACGAATTCGGACGAAGAAGAGATCAAATACGGAATCGGGGTAGTGGCAGAGGTAATAAAAGAGTTGTATTACTGATTCAGAATGCCAGTGATGTAACCGTAAGAACAGCAATAAACAATATAATCAGGGCAATTGTCCTTTTCACAAATTTTTTTGCAACCCTTGCTTCCGATCCCGTTCTTGGCGCAACTCCTATAATCAACGTTCCGATAAGTGCGCCTGCGATAAGCCCGATCACGTTATCCAGTGTAAGAAGAAGTGCTCCGGTGATCGCGTCGGGGATCATGATAATTGAAATTCCTGCGACAACAGTCGGGGGAAGCAAGGCTGCTGCAACCGCAACTCCGGCGATGGACTCGGAAAAACCCTTTGAAACAGCTATCATCGAGGCAAGACCCAGCAGAACCGCCATGAGAATATATATCGGGCTCGTAGTCGTCCTGAGAAGGATCTCCTGTGTTATCTCAAGGGTATAAAGACCTGCCTGCATCGATACCTCCATCAGGTTCAGCGTGTAAGTCGCTACTACCGATACGAATAATATCGTGACAAGGTAGATGAAAAGAGCAAAAACGCTCATTAAAGCATCCTTCGTTCTCCCCGTTGCGCCGTAGATCGCAAAAGAGTGGATCGGCCCGAGAATCGGTGCAAGGAGCATCGCCCCGATAATAATCGCCACATTATTCAGGAAGAGGCCCGTAAGCGCAATAAGTCCGGCGATCGTTGTCAGGAGAAGAATCCAGTAATCGATCGAATTATAATTCTTCGCCGAATTAAGCAGCAGCTCCACGGGAGTTTTTTCGTGCTTTGGGGCAGTCTTCTCCGCCCGTGAAAGAGTGGACGAGATGACAAAATCCGGGGTGGAAACTTCGATGAGGTTCTCTTTATACCTTAAATCAAGAGGCTCCCGGATTTTGTCAATTATATTGTTAACCTCGGAATCGGGTGCGAATATTTTGACCTGGACGAAATCCCCCACGTCCACATCTATATGGTAAAGATCCTCCAGCAATGGTTTAAGATTCTTGTAATCCTCATGCCTGGCATGAAGGAGTATCTTCTTCATAACTATCAGATAACTGTCATGCGATAAAAATAGTTCTTATTGTTCTTTTGCCTGCTGAATGTAGACATTTACAGCCGCAGAGATCGCAGCAGCCTCTTTGCCTCCCCGGAGGGATGCGGCAAGGTTCTGCATACGTGTCTGCTCCTCGCGGAGGTATCTCGAAAGGCTCTTCTGGATATGCTCCTCCTGCAGGAAATGGGTGTGAGTATCCCCGTTGATGAAGTGAGGGTTTCTCATTATCGCATGATGCAGCGGCAGTGTAGTCCTGACCCCGAGAATGACATACTCGTAGATCGCCCTTCTCATCCTGTCTATCGACTCCTGCCTGTCGCTTCCCCACGAGCAGAGCTTGGAGATCATCGAGTCGTACATCGGGGGGATCGCATATCCCATGTGGATACCCGAATCCACCCTGATTCCCGGGCCTCCCGGAGACCTGTAGCGGACGATCTTTCCGGGATCGGCCGTGAAATTATTCAGCGGATCTTCGGCATTGATACGGCATTCGATCGCATGGCCGTTGAGCCTGATGTCCTCCTGGGAATGCTGGAGCTCCTCGCCCGCCGCGACCTTAATCTGCTGTTTCACGATATCCATGCCGGTTATCATCTCGGTTACCGTATGCTCGACCTGGAGACGGGTGTTCATCTCCATGAAATAGTAGTTCCCCTCGCTGTAGAGGAACTCGACGGTTCCTGCATTGTAGTAGCCCGAAGCCTCGGCCACCTTCAGTGCGGACTCCGACATCCTCTCGCGGAGTTCGTCGGTCATTATCGGGCACGGGGCCTCTTCGACCAGTTTCTGGTGGCGTCTCTGTATAGAGCACTCCCTGTCATAGAGATGCACCCTGTTGCCATGCTTGTCGCAGAGGACCTGGAACTCGATATGCCGCGGTTTCACGAGATACTTCTCGATGAAGACCGTCGAATCACCGAAAGCCGATTCGGCGATCCTCATACCCTTCTCGATCGCGTTTTCGAGCTCCTCTTCGTTCTCGACGATCTGCATCCCTATGCCGCCGCCGCCTGCGCTCGCCTTGACGATCACCGGATACCCGATGTCCTTTGCGACTCTCTTTGCCTCGGTGATATCTTTGACGCCGTCATGGGTGTACGGGAGAACCGGAACGCCGGCCTTGTCCATCATGTGCTTGGAGCCGAGTTTAGACCCCATCGCCTCGATGGACTTCCACGAAGGTCCGATGAACGTCAGCCCTTCTTCTTCGCAGTATTTGGCAAATTTTGAATTTTCAGCAAGAAATCCGTACCCCGGGTGGATCGCTTCAGCTCCGGAACTCTTTGCGATCTTTAAGATACGGTCCATATTGAGATAGCTCTCTTTCGGGGGTGCGGCCCCGAGAAGATAAGCCTCGTCCGCATATTTGACGTGGAGTGCGTTTCGGTCGGGTTCGGAGAAGACGGCGACCGTCTCTATTCCAAGCTCCCTGCAGCCACGCATTATCCTGATGGCGATCTCGCCCCTGTTGGCAATTAAGATCTTGTTGAAATAACTCATTCAATCACCAGCAAGACGTCACCGCTTTGCACGGTGTCGCCTGCATCGACAAAGATCTGGGTCACCTTCCCGGCCTTTATCGATTTAATCGGGTTCTCCATCTTCATGGCCTCGAGAACCACAAGAGTGTCTCCCACTTTCACCTCGGCCCCGACACATGTCTCGACCTTGAGCACCATTCCCTGCATGTTGCTCTTGACTCCGCCCTTGATGTTCCTCGGGATCTTCTTCTCGCCGATGGATGCGGATGACGTGACCTCACTTCCCTCAACAGAGAGAATCCTGACAGCGAAGATCTCGCCGTCGACTTCGACCTCCATAAAGCTCGGAATGTTTCCTGAATCCTGCTTCCTGGACTGGGATAAGGTCGGGATCGTCTCGGCCTTTCTCTCTCCTTTGAGGAACGAAGGCGCTATTGCCGGGTAGAGGATGTATGTCAGGATGTCCTCGTCCTTCTTTACAAGGCCCTCCTCACCGGCCTCCTTTGCCATAGTCTCGTATACCGGTTCGAGGAGGTCCGCTGGTCTTCCTTCGAACGCCTTCTCACCGTCGATGATCTTCTCGCGGATCTCTTCAGGGATCGTTCCCGGGGGTTTGCCGTAGAGGCCCCTTACGTAGTCCTTGACCTCCTGCGTGACATTGGAGTATCTCTCCCCGCCCATGAGGACGTTCAGCACAGCCTGTGTTCCTACGATCTGGCTCGTCGGGGTGACGAGCGGCGGATATCCCAGATCCTTTCTGACCTTCGGGATCTCGTTATGAACGGATTCGAGTTTGTCGAGCGCATCCTGCTCCTTGAGCTGCGAGACGAGATTCGAGATCATTCCGCCGGGGAGCTGGTATATCAGGACATCCGAATCGATCCTCTCTGATATCGGGTCGATAAGCGCCCCGTATTTCTCCCTGACTACAAGGCATTTGATCTTTGCATCCCGGAGGCGCATGAGATCGATGCCTGTATCCCTGTCCGTTCCCTTCAGGCTTGCAACCACGCTCTCGGTTGCGGGCTGCGAAGTTCCCATTGCAAACGGCGACATGGCCGTATCAAGGATATCTACTCCCGCCTCTATTGCCGCCTGGTAGCTCATCGGGGCTATTCCGCTTGTCGAATGCGAGTGGAGGTTTACAGGTATGTCGATCCTCTTTTTGATTCCGGCGACGAGATCCGCAGCATCTTTCGGCATTATTAACCCGGCCATATCCTTGATGCAAACCGAATCGCTGCCTTTAGAATAGAGATCTTCGGCAAGATCTATGAATCCGGCGACCGAGTGAACAGGACTTGTCGTGTAGCTTATCGTTCCCTGGAGGTGTGCTCCTATATCCTTTACAACCTCCATGGATTTTTCCATGTTCCTGATGTCGTTTAATGCATCGAAGACCCTGAATATATCGACCCCGTTTCTTCCGGCGGCCTCGATGAATTTTTCGACTACATCATCGGGGTAATGCTTGTATCCTACCAGGTTCTGGCCGCGGAGAAGCATCTGGACCTTTGTGTTTTTCATCTCGGCCTTGATATCGCGGAGCCTCTGCCAGGGATCGTCGTTCAGGTACCGTATGCAACTGTCAAAAGTGGCGCCTCCCCAGGCCTCTACCGAAAAAAAACCTATTTTATCTAATTGTCTTGCAACAGGGATCAGATCCTCGGTCCTAAGGCGTGTAGCGATTAAGGATTGATGTGCATCCCTGAGGGTAGTATCTGTTATTTTTACAGTATTGGCAACGCTCATAAATTTCCTCCAAGGAGCCAGGATTGATTAACTATTATTCAGTCTCTAATAATTTTCTCACCGAACTATAAATATCTCACTAAAGGGAGGAAAACAATAAATACTATCATTATTGAGAAAAATAAAGCCAGCCAGTCGTTTTTTTCAGTTACGAATTCGGGGCGGTGCGTCCCGCCGCGTATATACCCTCTTCCTGCGAGGATTTTTCCATGCTCCTCCGCCCGTTTCAGCGTGATTATCAGTATATTCCCGAGAACAGGGATGTAGTCGCGAATCCTGATCTTCTTTCCCTTGAAATCCATGGCGATGCGGGCCATCCTGTAATCCTCAGGTATCCTTCTTATCTCTGTCATGGCGATCTCCGCAGTCAGGCCGAGCTCGAAACCGGTTTTTTTTCCGAAAAGCCACACGAGCGTATCGAGAATTTCACCGGGCCTGATCGCCGAGTAGGCCCAGACCGCGATGACGATCAGCGCAGACATCCTGGTGAAGTATGATATTCCGCCGGACGTCTCACCTATCGAAAGGACCGCGATGACCGAGATCATAACGAACAGTCCGAGGAAGGCGGGAAGCGAAGGGATTTTGAATTTCCTGTCCGAGAATACGATGACCCAGAGTACGGATGCAAGCGCGGCTTCCATTCCTGCAAAGGCGGCGCATGAGAGCATTATCATCGAGGCCATTCTTATTCGCGGATCTTTCATACCTGATTTCTCCTGTCCGTCACTCTGTCTTCGAGAGGATTCCTTCCGACATGTTCCAGAGGTGGTCGTATTCGGGGAGGATCTTTGATTCGTGCGTGAATATGATCCTGACGCCGCTACTTATCTCATCAAGCATATCCCTGAAATTTCTCTTCCATATGCAGTCGAGCGAACTGAAGGGTTCGTCGAGGATCATGAGATCGTATTCTTTTTGGATCATACATGCAAGATGGAGTCTCTTCAGCTCCCCGCGGGAGAGTGTCATCGGATCCCTGTTCTCTTCGTAGCGGAGGCCGGCGGTGTTCATCACTGGTTCGAGATCAAGGTCCCATGATTCGATCTCGCCTCCGATGGTCATGTGGGTGAGATGGTATTCGGGAAACTGCATCGAAAATATCCTTGATCCGATCCCTTCGGTCGTGATTGTTCCTTTATCGGGTTTCTCAATACCTGCAAGAATCGCGGCGAGTGTCGATTTTCCGCTTCCGATCCTTCCTGTGACGATATGGAGCCCTTCGGAGAACCCGGCGTCAGCTCCGAGAGTGAACTCGTCCCTGGAGAATTCGATATTATTGCATGAGATATCCATTTGTCACCCCGTCCCGGCAGGAAGATGGTCGGGATAAAAACAGGTCCCTTTGAGTTCTTCAAACACCGATGCGGGTGTTCCAGATGCGGCGACTCTTCCGTCTTCCATGTACACCGCATAGCCGGCGATCTCCCCGGCTCTCTCCATGTTCTGGGTGCAGAATACGACGTGCGTGATATCGAGACCGGTTATTATGTCGAATATCTCATCGGCCGTAACGGGGTCGAGGTGCGAATCGGGTTCGTCGAGGATCAGGAGATCCGGGTCGGCCACGATTGCTGTGGCGAGTTCGACGAGCACTTTCTCTCCGCCTGAAAGTTTCTTTACGTTTTTATCATACAAACGGGCTATCCCGAGTTTTTCGATAACCTCGTTTACGGTCTCTTCAATCTCTTCACAACCGGTATGCCTGAATTTGAGCGGGGATGCGATCTCGTCCGCAACCCTTTCGAACAGGATGTTCTTATCGGGAAATTCGGAGAGGTATCCGCTCTCGGTCTTCCGGGGAGCAGATCCGTCGATGAGAATCGATCCTTTCTCAGGCAGCTCCATTCCGGAAAGGAGTTTTAAGAAGGTGCTCTTCCCGGAGCCGTTCGGTCCGAAAACCGCACAGACACCTTCCGGTATTTTCAGCGCCGGAATTTCGAGATCCCTGAAAGAGACTTCATCAAATTCTATCATTGATCCTCTCTGCGATAAGGAATGCAACCGCTGATTTTACGCAGTCGCCCGGGATGAAGGGAGCCATTCCGAGTAGGAATGACTCTGTAAGACCCATCGGTGTGGAGATGAAGAGCCATAATGCGCCTGCAAACAAGATGACGAAAGATGCGGCGAAGAAGCATCCCGCCCGGATGAATCTGTTCGGGCATCCATAGAGATATCCGACGATGAGAGCGGCGAATATGAATCCCACCATGTATCCGCCTGTCGGTCCCAGGAGAACTCCCGGTCCCGCTGTGAACTGGTGGAATACCGGGAGGCCGAGAGTCCCGAGGATAATATAGAGGAGCACGGGAATGACGGCTTTCTTTCTCATCACCGCGCCGCAGAGAATAACGAAGAGTGTCTGAAGTGTCAAAGGCACGGGGATCATCGGTATTGTAATGTAGCCCCCTACTGCAAACAATGCGATAAATATCCCCGTATAGGTTATGGTTTTTGTTCGTTCCTCGTCGCCGTACATGTTTGTCAACCTTTGATTAAAATTTGGTTGACAAGAAAGTTTGTTCTTTTTGGATTTATGGATGTTGGAATTTTTGCGGTTGCTGTGAATTCAAATTGTCGGAGCCGGAGGGATGCTTGTTCACCCCGACGGCGACCTATCGCCACGAGGGGGAGGGTTGAAGGGAGGGAGAAATCATCCCCCTCCCTGTATTCCAAAACTTTGAGAGGGCCTAAGCCCCTTCGGCTCCTTGTCGATTACGACTCCCTCGATAATCTCCGAGTCCTCGATTGTGCCGCCGACCTTCTTCTCGACCTTTACGAAGTCGGTGTCGACGGTTCCGTCCTCATCGGCGATCATCGTGATTGCCTTGAC